>JASLCA010000189.1 GCA_030146225.1 Sphingobacterium sp.
TTTAACTTCCGCAGAGATATGCGATAAAGATTTGCCATCTGCAAAGCGAACTACTGGTACCAATAGACCGTCTTCAACAGCCATCGCAACCCCTACATTCACATGCTCATTGAAACGAATCTTGTCCCCTCTCCAAGAAGAGTTTACAGCAGGATGTTGCTTCAAGGCAGCAGCTACCGCTTTAATCACAAGGTCATTGAAGGACACCTTAACTGGAGCTACATCATTGATCTGTGTACGCGCAGCCATAGCATTCCCCATATCTACCGAGATCGTTAGGTAGAAGTGTGGTGCAGTAAACAAAGATTCTCCTAGACGACGTGCGATAGTCTTACGCATCTGAGAAACATTTTGCTCTGTATATTTTTCTTCACCAATGTATTGCGGAAGCGTAATGGTAGGCTTAGCATCGGAAGCAGGAGCTGCAGCTGACTTCGCTTCTGCTTTAGGAGCAGGAACATAGTTTTCTACATCTTTCTTCACGATACGTCCAGCATCAGCTGATCCTTTTACATCGTTTAAGTTAATGCCTTTTTCTTTAGCAATTCTACGTGCTAATGGGGAAGCTTTAACACGTGCATCATCCGTATTGCTTTCTACTGCCGCAACTGGGGCAGCAACAGGCGTAGCGCTATTGGATTCAGCAGCTACAACAGGCTTCTCAGCCTTGGCAGCAGCAGGTGCAGCTTCTTTTTGATTTAACAAAGGCGTAATATCAGTTCCAGCAGGACCAACAATAGCAATAATGCCATTTACTTTGGCTGCTTCTCCAGCTTCTACACCAATATGAAGCAAGGTACCATCTGCATACGCAGTAACTTCCATTGTAGCTTTGTCCGTCTCAACATCTGCGATTGCATCGTCAGACTTAATAACATCGCCCACTTTGAAGTTCCATTGTGCAATTACACCTTCTGTCATCGTATCACTTAGCAAAGGCATGGTGATCACTGTACAGCCTAGGTCTTCAGCCGTAACTGTAGCAGTTTCGGCTTCCACAGCAGCTTCTGCTACTGCTGGAGCTGCTTGCTTTTCTTCAGCTTGCGCTGGCGAAGCATCTTCAGCTAACAAAGCCTTGTAATCTTCACCCTCTTCACCTAAAACAGCGATTACAGCATCAATAGCTACGGCTTCTCCCTCTTTAGGGCCTATATACAATATAGTACCTTCTTGGTAAGACTCGAAGTCCATTGTTGCTTTATCTGTTTCAACTTCGGCGATTAAATCACCGGAGTTTACTTTATCACCGACTTTCTTGTGCCATTTAGCAATCACACCTTCGGTCATTGTGTCGCTCATTTTCGGCATTCTTACTACTTCAGCCATTTGTTATAGTAGATTATATCTTAAAGTTAAAGTAATTCTCTTAATTATTAGTCCATTACAAAAGGATAGTCCTCTTGAACGTACACGTCATCATATATTTCTGAAGCATCAGGATATGGAGATTCTTCTGCGAATTTCACAGACTCATCCACTACTTTTTTAACATCTGCCTCAACCGCTGCAAACCAAGCATCATCTGCATACTTGTTTTCCAAGATGGCCAATTTTGTAGATATCAAAGGATCTTTACCTTTATACTCTTCTAATTCTTCTTTGGTACGGTACTTAGCTGGGTCCGACATGGAGTGCCCTTTGTAACGGTAGGTACGGATTTCTAAGAAGGTAGGACCTTCTCCCGCACGTGCACGTTGTACAGCCTCATCCATTGCATTGTGTACTGCAACAACATCCATTCCATCTACAGCAGAGCTAGGCATATCAAAGCCAAATCCCATCTTATAGATGTCTACCATGTTGGTCGTACGCTCTACAGAAGTTCCCATTGCATAACCATTGTTTTCACAAACAAAGATTACAGGTAGCTTCCACAACATCGCCATATTCAAAGACTCATTGAATGCGCCTTGACGAACAGCGCCGTCGCCCATAAAACATACGTTTACGTTGTCATTTCCAAGATATTTTTCCGCAAAAGCGATACCAGCTCCTAACGGAATCTGTCCTCCCACGATACCATGGCCACCCATCATCTTGTGTTCTTTAGAGAAAAAGTGCATAGAGCCTCCTTTACCTTTTGAACAACCTGTTACTTTTCCGTACATCTCTGCCATACAGGAATTCGCCGACATACCTTTGGCCAACGCATGCGCGTGATCACGGTAGGAAGTGATTACTGAATCCTCAGGTCTAGTCGCTGAAATCGTACCAGCCATAACGGCCTCTTGACCAATGTATAAATGACAAAATCCGCGAATTTTTTGCTGACCATATAATTGACCCGTCTTCTCCTCGAATTTACGCATGAGTAGCATAGATTTATACCACTCTAAATATGTTTCTTTTGTTATAGGTGTTGAACTCATTTTAACGTATTGAATTTCTTAACTAAACCGACTACAAATCTAATCATTTCCAATGAGATTTTGGATAAAATTTCGGCAGGATTTAGTCTATTAATGTCACAAAACTATTTACTTACTAGAATATCACATAAAAAAACGGTCAAAATGACCGTTCTATTATTTTAAAAATTTGATAAGCTCATCTAGGGTCAAGCCTTGCTGCTCACCAGTCTTCATATCCTTAATCGAAAGCTGCCCACTCCGAATTTCTTCTTCACCAATAAGCAGTACATGTGGAATCCCTTTGTTGTCCGCATAACTCATCTGCTTCTTCAGCTTTACAGCAGCGGGATACAACTCTACGGCAATCCCTTCGGCTCTGAGCTTCGCTAATATTGGCAATGCATAGGCCTCCCCTTCAGCATCAAAGTTGACGATTAATAGCTGGGTGCTGCTCGCGGCAGATTCTGGAAATAGGTTTAACTCTTCCAAAACATCATAGATACGATCTGCCCCAAAGGACACGCCTACCCCAGTCAGGTCTTTTAGGCCAAACATGCCCGTAAGGTCATCGTAGCGACCACCCCCGCCTATACTTCCCATCGCAACCTCATTGGTCTTGACTTCAAAGATACAGCCGGTATAGTAGTTAAGGCCACGCGCCAGGGTAATATCAAGCTCCAGGACCTTGTCCAAGATGGCTGCTTGGCCAAAAGCTGCTAGAATAGCAAATACCTCTTCAATCTCCTGCACTCCAGCCAAGCCAGTTTCGGAAATCGCTAGGACCTGCTTTAAGCTGGCTAACTTCGTTGCATTGCTACCTTCCAATAGGATAATCGGACGCAGGGTATCTAAGTCTGCCTCGGTAAATCCGCGCTCCAACAATTCTTTATTAACGCCTTCAAGCCCAATCTTGTCCAACTTGTCAATGGCTACTGTCATATCCACAATAAGTTCCGGCTTACCAATTACCTCAGCAATCCCCGTCAGAATCTTCCGGTTGTTGATCTTGATTGTAAAATCTTTTAAGCCCAAAGCCAATAAGGCTTCTTGATAGATCAGGATAAACTCCGCCTCATTCAGCAATGAACTTGACCCAACCACATCTACATCACATTGGTAAAACTCTCTATAACGTCCACGTTGTGGCCTGTCGGCACGCCAAACGGGCTGAATCTGATAGCGCTTAAAGGGCATGGTCAGACTGTTTTGATGCATAACTACAAAGCGCGCAAAAGGCACCGTAAGGTCGTAGCGCAATGCTTTCTCAGAAATATGGGGAACCAATTTGGTAGACAACTTTTCAGCAAGTAGATTTTCCGGCGCTTTACTGAGGTAGTCTCCTGAATTTAAAATCTTAAAGATCAAGCGATCTCCCTCTTCACCATACTTGCCTGTAAGTGTAGCGAGGTTTTCAAATGTAGGAGTTTGAATTTCATTATAACCGAATTTTTTAAATACAGTCTTTAGGGTATTGAATATAAAATTACGCTTTTCCATTTCTACAGGAGAAAAGTCACGCGTTCCTTTAGCCAACGAAGGTTTGATATTTGCCATGTGGCAAAGTTAATATATACAAGTGAAAAGCGAAAGCTTATAATTGACGAGAAAAATCTTCTGTTTCGAATACTTTGAGGTATTCACACGCCTTTTCAGCAGCAAGCTTTTCGGCACTTTTCTTATTGAAGTCACGCCCCATACCACATACTTCGCCTTCAACCAAAGCTTCTACAGTAAACAATTTTGGAGACTCCCCTGCTGGGCTATCTACCTGTACAAATTGCACGTCCTTGCCCAGATGTTGGCACCACTCGATCAATCGACTTTTAAAGTTCGTCTCTGTAATCTCTAGGGTATGTATATCTACGTGAGGCTTGATAATACGGGTAAGTAAAAATTCACGGGTGAATTCATAGCCTCGATCAATATAGACAGCACCCACGACGGCCTCAAAAACATCCCCCAGCAAAGAGCTTTGCTTGTTGGGGTAACTAATCATGCGCGCATCGTATTCAACAAACTCATTAAAGCCTAGTTTCCTAGACAATTGATTTAGATTAGCACGACTTACAATCTTTGAGCGTAACTCAGTCAAAAAGCCTTCATCTTTGTAGGGATACATTTTGAAGAGCAATTCAGCTATAACAGAGCCCAGTACGGCATCGCCCAAAAACTCCAAGCGTTCGTAACTATTCTTAGCCCCCATCTTAATAGGCACCGCCACTGACTTATGACGAAAAGCCATCTGGTACAACTTAACATTCCCAGGGACGAAGCCAAAAATATTCTTTAGCTTTCGAACGTAGTCTCGATGAGGAGAAAAGTACAAGTAGTAAATACTGGAGAAAGACATTCTCTGTTAAAATAAAGGAATAGGTAGCCTCGAATAGAAGCTACCTATGAATATCATTGTTCATCTGACTTAACCACATTAAGCCTGATATTTTTTTACAATAAATGATGCGTTGTGACCTCCGAAACCAAAGGTATTGCTCAAGGCTGCATTTACTACACGCTTTTGTGCGGTATTGAATGTAAAATTCAGCTTGTTGTCAATCTCTGGATCATCCGTGAAGTGGTTGATTGTCGGAGGCACGATATCATGCTTTACAGCCAATATCGATGCAATTCCTTCTATCGCCCCAGCAGCCCCCAATAAGTGGCCTGTCATGGATTTTGTAGAGCTAATGTTTAGCTTGTAAGCATGCTCGCCAAAAAGGTCTACAATAGCTTTCGTCTCGCTAACATCCCCTACAGGTGTAGAAGTACCATGAACATTGATGTAATCAATAGCAGAAAAATCCATCTCTGCATCTTTTACGGCCATGGTCATCGCCAACTTTGCACCCAATCCTTCTGGATGGGAAGCAGTGATATGATGCGCATCTGCGCTCATTCCTCCGCCTACAACTTCAGCGTAAATCTTAGCACCCCTAGCCAATGCATGCTCTAGGCTTTCCAAGATTAAGGCACCCGCACCTTCACCAGAAACAAATCCATCCCGATCCTTATCAAAAGGACGCGAGGCAGTCTTTGGGTCATCATTACGGGTAGACAAGGCATGCATAGCATTGAAACCTCCTATACCGGCTTCGTTTATTGTGGCCTCTGAACCTCCAGTGATAATAATATCCGCTCTTCCCATACGAATATAGGTGAAAGCATCAATCATCGCATTGGTTGCCGAAGCACACGCTGAAACTGCCGAAAAATTAGGTCCTCGCAAGCCATAGCGCATAGAAATATGTCCAGGTGCAATATCAACTAACATCTTAGGAATAAAGAAAGGATTGAAACGAGGTGTTCCATCCCCTTGTGAGTATTTCACAACTTCTTCTGTAAAAGTTGTCAAACCTCCAATACCTGAACCCCAAATAACGCCAATACGATTGGTGTCTAACTTATCAAACTCTAAACCGGCATCTTGCACGGCCTCATCGGTCGCTGCAATCGCATACTGGACAAAGGGGTCGACTTTACGTGCCTCTTTGCGATCCATATAATCATGCGGATCAAACCCTTTTACTTCACAAGCAAATTGGGTTTTAAATTTTGATGCATCAAAATGCGTAATAGGAGCAGCGCCGCTCACACCGTTAATCAATCCGTCCCAGTAAGCTGAAACAGAATTT
>JASLCA010000192.1 GCA_030146225.1 Sphingobacterium sp.
ATAGTAACGAACCACTGAATGTAGCATGTGCTTTCAACCCTAGGTTTTGCGATGCTTTAGCAGCATATTTCAATTGTTGAACTGCCCACTCTGTACGTGCCTTCGGATTATTGCGGTAAGCCGCGGGTGCAAAAGCATCAAACATTTTGTCATATACTGGGTGTGAAGCTACCAATTGTCCCTGTAAGTGCGTAGAGAGCTCTGTTATCTCCAATCCTAGTTCTTGTAATTTTCCCTTATATTCGTCAGCATAGGTTTTACTTTCTGCTGCTTTTTGTAAATCAAAATATTTTGAATCTCCTGTTGGGATTTGTAAACCTTTAAACCCTAGAGATTTTGCCCACTTACCGATATTCTCGATAGAGTTGAATGGCTCCTCCTCTGCTATAAACTGCGCTAAAAAAATTCCCGGTCCTTTAATTGTTTTCATTATAATTTAAGCTTTTCATAAAGATATAAGATTATTTTATGGAATTCAATGTAAAATTAAATTCACTTTGCATTTTTTTGTTCAATCCACAAAGACATATATTTCGTCGCATTGAATTGTTGCTGCTGCAATATCTGTCCAATAAAATTTTTGCTACGCATCCGTGCTATTTCTGCTGCTCCTTGTTCAAACCAAGATAGAAAAGACGCTGAATAAGTCGTGTTTGCTATTGTTTGGTTAAATATATTAAATCCTTTTTGTTGTGCAATATACCACTGGTCATCATTGTTATACAAATCGATTGCTTTTTCGACCAATATATTATCATCATCTGCTATATATCCCCCCCAATAGCCATCCAGAGACATGTTTTCAGCTCCTACGGTAGTAGTTACAGTTGGAGTACCAGCATACATAGCATCCACAAATTTTCCTTTGGCTCCAGCGCCAAAAGGTATGGGAGCAAGCAAAATACGGTATTTTTCTAAGGTTTCTCTAGCGTCACCCGCACGTCCTTTAATAAAGAATCTTTCTTTGGGATTGTGTAACTGATTTACTTTTTCTGAGGCATACGCCCCATACACATGGAGTTCAGCCTGCGGTATCGCTTTTCTTACTTTTGGCCAAATCGTACGTTTGAGTATTTCTACGGTACGCCAATTGGGCTCATGAATAAAATTACCTATGAATACAAAATGCTCTCTTTGGGTATAGCCTTCTCTATGAATAGGCTCTTCCAGCAGTTCCTCTTGAAAAGGTAAATATAAAAGACGTTCCTTGTCTACCTTAAATTCATCCACCAACAATTGCATCTCATAGTTAGAAATAATCAAAGATACATCTGAACGTAATATAGCTGCAATCTCTCGCTTGGCTGTTTCGCTATGTATATGGATAGGTGCATTCTTTTTATAAGCCTCCTGTCGAGCCAAACGTAGAAAATGTAAATCCTCAGTATCTAACACACGTAATGCTCGTGGCACATTCTCTGCTACACGCCAGCTGTATTGTTCCTCAACCATAAATCTATCAAAGACAACAGCATAAGGATTTAAATCTTGTATAAAGACATCAAAAGAAGAATCATTTAATAGAATGTTGTGCTCTTTCACACCCAAACCAACTAGATCATACGAATAAGCAGATTTGCTGGCCGCAGAAGCAAAATGAACATCATACTTTTGCAACAGTAATTTTACCAAGTGAACCATCCGCCATCCAGCGGCTGAAGAAGTTGGTTCTGGCCAAACCAAGCCTATAATTAAGATTTTTAGCATGTAAAACTATTCCTTAGAAAAACTTTTTCACTATATTTAAACATACAAATTTAATAAACAATTAATTAAACCAAATAATGACTTCTTTCCAAATCATTGAAGACAGCATCGTCTATGACGCTATCGTTGTCGGTTCTGGTGCTGGAGGTGGTATGGCTGGCTATATTTTGGCTAATGCTGGACTCAAAGTCCTCATGCTAGAAGCTGGTCCATTCTTCGACCC
Organism: Sphingobacterium sp.; assembly: GCA_030146225.1. Taxonomy (GTDB): domain Bacteria; phylum Bacteroidota; class Bacteroidia; order Sphingobacteriales; family Sphingobacteriaceae; genus Sphingobacterium. The sequence continues at coordinate 1,931 of JASLCA010000192.1, forward strand.
CGCCAAGGATGCCCTTCAGCTTAGATGGCCCTATGAATCTCCGCGACGCGGCGCTGGTACAACAAGGCCCTTTGGCGACTTTGACGCTGCTTTTGGGGGCTGGCAGATCGAGGGTGAACCGTACACTAAAGAAACGGGAACAGAATTTGATTGGTTTCGAGCGCGGATGCTTGGAGGACGAACAAACCATTGGGGGCGTATCTCCTTACGTATGGGACCTGATGATTTTAAACCTAAAGATGGCATTACGGACGAATGGCCTATTTCATATGATGAAGTCAAACCTTTCTATGATCGCGTAGACCGTTTAGTTGGTATATATGGTACGGTAGAAAATATCCCTAATGAACCCGATGGAATTTTCCTAAAACCTCCTGCCCCACGCCTTAATGAGCACTATATCATGCGCGGAGCTAAGAAATCTGGCGTAACGGTAATCCCTGGTCGTGGTGCAGTATTGACGGAAGCACTCCCGGGAAATAAAGACCGTGGCGCCTGTTTTTATTGTGGTCAATGTGGGCGCGCATGCAAGGTATATGGTGATTTCTCCTCATCATCATGCTTAGTAATACCAGCTATGAAAACTGGTAACCTCAAAGTAATAGATAATGCGATGGTTCGAGAAGTATTAACGAATGATGAAGGCATTGCTATTGGGGTATCCTATGTGAATACAAAAGACCTTAAAGAATATTCAGCAAAAGCTAAAACGATTATTCTTGGCGCCAGCGCCTGCGAAAGTGCTCGTTTGATGCTGAATTCCAAGTCCAAAGCTCACCCTGCTGGTGTGGGCAATAGCACTGGCTTAGTTGGTAAATACTTACACGATTCTACAGGTGCTGGGTTAGGTGGTTTTTTACCTCAATTATTAGATCGTAAAAGGTATAATGAGGATGGTGTTGGTTCAGTGCATATCTATTCTCCTTGGTGGCAAGGTGACAAAAAATTAGATTTTGCCCGTGGCTATCACATCGAATACTGGGGCGGAATGCGCATGCCTTCTTATGGTTCCCAACAAGGGGTGCATAATTACAATAATAAAGTACCACGTATAGATGGCCAAGAACAAGAAAGTGGTGGATATGGCGCTGCCCTAAAACAAGATTTTAGACGTTTCTATGGCGCTAGCGTAGGTATGGATGGTCGTGGAACGGCTATAGCACGCAAAGAAAATTACTGTGAAATAGATCCCACCCGAGTAGACAAATTTGGTATCCCTATATTAAAGTTCAATTACAAATGGTCTAATGAAGAAGTCATGCAGGCCAAGCATATGATAGATACCTTTCAGGAAATAATGCACAATATGGGCGCTGTAATTACATCAAATATCCCTACTGCAGATACTATGTATGGATTAGCAAGCCCAGGAAAAATTATTCATGAAGGCGGTACTACACGTATGGGTAATGACCCTAAAACATCTGTTTTGAACAAATGGGGTCAAGCGCACGATTGTCCTAACTTATATGTAGTGGATGCTGGTCCCTTTGTTCAACAAGGCGACAAAAATCTTACTTGGACGATCCTCGCACTATCGATGCGCACGGCGGAGTATATACTTGATCAAAAGAATAAATTAAATAGCTAAAAAATGAACAGAAGAGATTCCTTAAAAGCCTTGGGTTTGTTAGCTGCCGGATCTGCAGCTGTTTTAGCAAACAATTCATGTTCCGACAAAAAAGCTATCGTCAAAGATGCTCACGAACAACTGCCGGGAGTACAAGACTTTGAATATGAAAGAACGAAGAAATTATACGAAGAAACGTATTTCGACGCCCATGAGATGGCTACGATAACAGTATTAGCGGATATTATAATCCCTAAAGACGATACCTCTCCTGCGGCATCGGAAGTCGGTGTACCAGCCTTCATAGAGTTTATCGTTAAAGATATTCCCGATCACAAATTACCTATGCGTGGCGGCTTAAAATGGTTGGATGTATATGCCCTGAACAAGTACAAGAATGTATTTATTCATCTGAAAACCAACGAACAAATCGCTATTATAGAGGAGATAGCCTACCCTTCCAAAGCGAAACCAGAAGTAGCACAAGGAGTAAGTTTCTTTAATAAAATGCGCGATCTGACGGCGGCAGGATTTTATACCACCAAAGAAGGAATCGCAGATTTGGGTTATGTTGGCAATAGACCTGGCGTATGGAATGGCGTACCAGCCGAGATACTGCATGAGCATGGTTTTCAAGTATCATAACAATAAAAAAACTAAAAGTCGGATTATTCAGGTAATCCGGCTTATTTTTTAGTAGCTAAAAAGTAGTTTACCCCTTCTGCATTTTAAATAAAGCTGATTTTTAAATTATTAATATTTCGATGGAATATATTCTTGTTGATTTATTGAAGAACTGTCCTTGTAAAGGTATGAAGAGAGCTTTCGCCAAAGGTCATTCTCACTATCGGGCTACACGTATTCAACGGTCAAACTAAGGCTGATCACCTCAATATCACTCTTAAAAGGACTCCAGCCTTACACCGGAAATTGCCTAACTGTTGACAATTTGCCTAAAACTTCCTTAAAGATTTAGACCTTAGACTAAAATAAAAGTGCAATATATACAGCTGTTGAACTAATCCTTGGTTAGCCTTTCTATCTTCTCTCTAATCTTGATTATTATCTTGCGGATTGCAAGTCCCAAAACGTAATATCGAATGGAATATTCACTCCTATTAGGCTAGTCAATACTATGATTTTGTCGCGCAAAAATAGAGGTAAGTAAAACCTTGGAACTCATCTCGTTTTACGGTTAAATTATTAGTGGTTTTTTGAAGCATTTAAGTGAATATTTGAAGCGTTTAAGTAAAGATTTGGAGCGTTTAGGGTTTTACTTGAAGCGTTTACGTAAGTACTTGAAGCGCTCAAGTAA
>JASLCA010000257.1 GCA_030146225.1 Sphingobacterium sp.
GGCGCGATACCGGGCTACGCTACACCCCGATTAAAAAGTATCACCTTTTTGTCTTGTGTGGCACAAATATAAGGGCATTTATTCTTCTTTGCAAGTATAGCTATGAATTTATTGTTTAACTGACTGATTTTATGCAAAATAATTTTTAGGCCTTACGGTTTTTTCCGATTATTTAGTTTCTTTTTCCAATTCTGATATTGATTTTTAATGCCTAGCCCCTATATTTGATTATTGTTTTTAATTAATCTAAATAAAAACATTATCTCTTCTCAATATATTGTCGCAGGGCCCCTACCCTGCGGCAATTATTACCTCCGCATGTTACTATTCTGCTCGCCTTCTTGTACATTTGTTTATAGGGGTTGACTATTGCTTTTTGACTGCCTACTTGATTGCTGTCTCTTGGTATTTTAGGAGACGATTTTGTTAAACTCTGCGATTATGAACAAGGACATTTTGCTACTCGATGATATTAAGGTATTGGTGGATACTTTTTATGGCAATGTACAAAAGGATGATTTGATTGGGCCGATCTTTAATGAAAAGATTGGCAATAGATGGCCGGAACACTTAACTAAGATGTATTCTTTCTGGCAAACGCTCTTATTGGATGAATATACCTATCAGGGTAGACCGTTCCCTCCACATGCGCAGCTGCCTGTGGAACAGGGGCATTTTGATCGTTGGCTGATGCTTTTTGATGCTACGGTGGATGGTCTTTTTGTTGGCCCTGTTGCTGAGGAGGCTAAGTCTAGGGGGCGTAAAATGGCGACTCTCTTTATGTTTAAGATTGAAAACATTAGAAAATCGCCTTTTAAACCTTTGTTATAATTTATCAATCTGCTGATCTACTAAATACAGCAGAGAGGCTATTGCAGCTACGCCGGATTGTAATTCGCGGCGATCTACGGCTTCAAAGACATCTTTGTCTGTATGATGCAGGTCAAAGTAACGGTGGGGGTCTGGACGGAAGTTGAACATAACTGTATTTGGGAATTGTCTTCCCCATACGCCTGAATCTACGCCTGGACTTCCTTGTAAAAATCGAGATACCCAAAAGCGATTTTCAAAGAGTGGCTTCCAGCGCTCTTGTATAATCTTGACTTGTACTGCGGATGCCTTTATATCAAAGCCTCTTGGTGCAAAGCCTCCTGCGTCACTTTCTATGGCTGCTACAAGCTGCTCCTTCTTCTGTTCCGCGACTTCGCCATAGGTCCTTGCTCCATGTACGCCGTTTTCTTCATTCATATAAAACACCAAGCGAATGGTATGTCTTGGCTTGTAGCCTAAATTCATCAAAGTACGTATGGCATCTAGTGTACCCATGGTGCCGGTCCCATTGTCATGTGCGCCTTCGCCCACATCCCAAGAGTCTATATGTCCACCGATCGTGATAATTTCATCTGGTTTTTCGGTACCGCGCCATTCTGCGATTACATTATGGCTTTCTACCATGCCCTTCCAGGCGGAGTTATTGCGTATAAAGACCTTTGTCTGGGGGTCTGCCTTTAGGGCTGCGGAGAGTTTTATTGCCCCAACGGCTGATATGGCTAATGCTGGAATGCTGTCTATGCCTTCCACATAGCGTGTCCCACCGGTATGTGGATAGTCATCGGTTCGGGATGAACCTAATGAACGAAATAGATATGCGATACCGCCTAGCTTGGCTACTTCAGCTGGGCCTCGGCTACGCTGCCCACTGTTCAGGCCATAGGCATTGCCTGTTTCTACCAAGGATTCATCCCATGCCTTATTCACAAAGACGATCTTACCCCTGACAGCATCTCCATGCTTCCGCAGATCACTTAAAAACTCTACTTCCAACACCTCTGCTGTTAGGCCTTCAGCAGGAGTTCCGATAGAACCTCCTAAGGCTAGAACTTGTAAGGGCGCTTTGCTTCCGAGGATATAGGCTTCTTCTTTTTGCCCACGATCCCAATAGGGCAATTGCATCGCTTGCAAGTATACCTTGTCAAAGGGAAGCTTTTCCATTATGCTTTTCGACCAAGTGACCGCATCGGCGGCTTTCTTGGAGCCTGCTATACGATGTCCAATCTCTTTTGTGAGATAGCGAAGGTCTTCATAGGCCTGCCCATGATTGAAAGATTCCTGATAGATCTTCTCCATCATTGTTGAATCCTGCTGTCCATAGGAGACATAACCTAGGGATATACTTAGGATTAGGGTGGATAATATGGTTTTCATTAAATCTATGTTTATAATGCTAAACTTAAGTATTATTTTTGGAAAATGGCAAGAGAACTACCTAGACCCAAGAAAGAAGTCGACCTCCATGCGGAGGCCTTTATCCCTAATTTAGCGGACTATGAAGTTGATGAATTGCTGGCGGAGTCTATTGACTTGCTAAGGGAATCTTTGGATGCTGCCATTTATTGGGACTATACCGAAATTCGTTTTATTCATGGCAAAGGCAAGCGGGTCTTGCGGCAGGCTGTCTATGAGGAACTTGCTTATTATAAAAACGCGGGAGCTATCGCGAATTACCATCCTTCTTATCATAATGAGGATATTGTCGTGGTGCATATCGGCTTATAAAGTCTTTAACCTATTTCTTTTTGTACCACGGCTTGGAACATCTGCATGCCTTTGTGGCTTAGCTTAGGATTCCATAGCAAGGACAGTGTTGTGCGTTGCGGAATGGCGTCTAAATCTATAAACTTTACCTGCGTGGTATAGCCTTTCTTAAGCGAGGCGGGTACGATGGCAATGCCTAGACCTTGCTCCACGAGGTTAAAGATGGTCAAGGCATTGACAGTGCGTAGGGATACATTAGGCTGAAAGCCGGCATCGGTAAATATGCTCATCACAAGGTCAAAATAGGAATGACTATAATCTTTGGAAAACAAGATAAAAGGCTCTGCTTTTAATTGTAAGAGGGATTTGAAATTTTCCTGCTCCAAGGGATAGTCATGTGGTACCACCAGGGAGAAGTGCTCTGTTAAGACGGGGATGCCGGTTAACCCTTTGGGGAGTTGATCGATGCGTACAAAGGCAAAATCTAATTCTTCTTTCAGCAAGCGCTGTATCTGCGCCTCATTACTTAACTCTTGCAGGTCTATATCTACATTTGGATGCTCTAGCTTTAGGGTCATCAACAATTGCGCGAGTATGGACTGTACCGCCGAGCCTATAAAGCCTAAGCGTAGGCTTATGGCATTATCATCCCCCATTTCTTTTAGGTTTCGCGCGACCTTATCCAATTGCTCAAAAAGGGCATCGGCTTCTTGCTTGAGGAATTGCCCTGCTGGGGTGAGTCGCACAAAGCGCTTGCCCCTATCGAACAATGCTACCTGATAAATTTCTTCCATCTGTTTTATCTGTCTTGTTAGGCCTGGCTGGGAGATAAACAAGCGTTCAGCTGCCTTGCGAAAATGTAATTCTTCGGCTAAAACACGAAAATAATGTAGGTGTCTAAATTCTATTTGATAACTCATAGGTATCAATGATTGATTATATTGATATTTATAATTATTAAATATAGGTGTTAAATTTGGATAACAAGAATAAACTCCATGAAGAATACATTCCAATATGGTGTTGACCAGCTAAGCTGCTCAACAGCCCTCAAAATAAGTCAAGGTAAAGTACAAGCTGAACTTTCTGCTGAAACAAAAGGCTTAATCAATCAAAGTGCGGCCTATGTTCAACAGATTGTGGATAGCGGAAAGGTGGTGTATGGGATTAATACGGGCTTTGGTCCGCTCTGCACTTCGCTTATCAGTCCAACCGATACGCGCAAGCTTCAGGAGAACATCTTGATGAGCCATGCGGTGGGCGTGGGTGAGCCAATTCCAGCTGAGCTTTCTAAGTTAATGATGGTGCTTAAGGTACATGCTTTGGCTAAGGGGTTCTCTGGTGTTAAACTAGATACCGTGGAGCGCATCTTATGGCATATTGAGCAGGATATTGTGCCAGTAGTGCCTAAGCAGGGCTCGGTAGGTGCTTCTGGCGACTTGGCGCCTTTATCTCATTTATTCTTGCCGTTAATTGGCATGGGCAAGGTTTGGTATAAGGGACAGATTGTGCCTACGAAGGAACTTTTTAAGGAACTTCAGGTGGAGCCTATTAAACTTGGGGCTAAAGAAGGATTAGCCTTGATTAACGGGACGCAGTTTATGGCGGCACATGCGGTTAAGGCGGTTGTGGACATGCAAAATCTATTGAGCAATGCGGATCTCGTGGCAGCCTTAATGCTGGAGGGCTTGAATGCTTCTATTAAGCCTTTCTTTGCGGAGCTGCATGCGCTGAGACCTTACAAAGGCAATCAGTTTGTGGCGAGTACCATCTATAACTTGCTAGAGGGCTCTGAAATTTTATTATCACATAAGAATTGTTCACGTGTGCAGGACCCTTATTCCCTACGTTGTATCCCACAGGTGCATGGGGCGTCTAGAAATGCTTGGTTACACCTGCGTGAGACAATTGAAATCGAGATAAACTCCGTAACGGATAACCCGATTATTATTAATGAAGAGTTAACAATTAGTGGAGGTAGTTTCCATGGGCAGCCTATTGCGCTTCCTATTGATTACGCTACGCTAGCTGTTTCGGAGATTGGAAATGTGTCGGATAGAAGGGTCTATCTTTCTTTGGAAGGCGACACTCCGAATGTACCTAAACTTTTATTACAATCTACAGGCTTAAACTCGGGCTTTATGATTTTACAATATACGACTGCGGCCTTGGCTAGTGAGAATAAGGGGCTGTGTTTCCCTGCTAGTGCGGATAGTATTCCTACTTCTTTGGGACAGGAAGACCATGTCAGCATGGGCTCTATCGGCAGTAGAAAACTCATGCAGGTGATTCAAAATGTAAGCAATATCCTAAGTATTGAATTGATTTGCGCGGCACAAGCATTTGACTTCCACCGCCCATTAAAGTCTACACCGATCTTAGAGGCGGTGCATGCGGAGATCCGCAAGGTTATCCCACATGTTACGGAAGATCAATGCATGGAGGACATTATCCTAGCAGCGCAGGAGCTAATCAGCGCAGGTACGCTGGTACAAACGGCCAATGCGCTCGCTACAGAACAGGGAGTTGCCTATTATGGCAAGCATGTTGAATTTTTTAACGAATTTTAAGGATGGAAAGAATATTAATTGGTCCCTTTAAGCAAGTGGTATCCCTTGCGGATATGCCACTTAAAGGCGCCTTAAAGGATGAACAACTACAGGTTATTGCAGATGCGGGCATCTTAGTAGAAGCCGGTCGCATTCTGGCTGTTGACAGCTATGCGGTTCTTCAAGCACAGGCCACAAGGACCTTTAACGTGCCTGCGAACTCGGTAGCTGTGCCTTCTTATATTGATTGCCATACACATATTGCCTTTGGCGGTAATCGAGCGAATGATTTTGCACTGCGCAATGCAGGTGCGAGCTACCTCGAGATTGCAAAGGCTGGGGGCGGAATTTGGAGTACGGTGCAACATACACGGGCAGCGACTGATACAGCGCTAGTAGCGAGCATTGTCCAGCGTGCAAACGAACTCCTTGCTCAAGGCATTACAACGATTGAGGTTAAGAGTGGCTATGGCTTATCACTTGATGAGGAGCTAAAGATGCTACGTGCGATTAAAGAGGCGCAAAAAGAACTAGCCGTGGAGCTTATCCCGACTTGCCTTGCGGCGCATATGAAGCCTAAGGATTTTGAGGGCGACAATAAAGCCTATCTCCAACGGATTGCCGAGGAGCTCTTCCCCATTATTAAGAAGGAAAACCTAAGCAATCGCATAGATGCTTTTATTGAGGAAACTGCATTTACTGCGGATGACATACAGGATTATTTCCAGGCGGCTAAGGATATGGGCTTTGACATTACAGTGCATGCCGATCAGTTTACCCCTTCGGGTTCGGCCGTGGCGGTGGCTTTTGGGGCTTGTAGTGCAGATCACCTAGAGGCTTCCACGGATGTGGAAATTGCGCTCTTGGCACAATCAGACACCGTGGCTGTAGCCTTACCTGGGGCATCCCTAGGGCTGGGCTGTGCCTTTACGCCTGCGCGTAAATTGCTTGACCAAGGGGCTGCTTTAGCTATTGCTACGGATTGGAATCCGGGTTCAGCGCCAATGGGGCAGCTGATGACGCAGGCGAGCATCTTGGCCACGGTGGAGAAGCTCAGCAATGCAGAGGTTTTTGCTGCCCTGACCTACCGTGCGGCAAAGGCTTTAAACCTTAGCGACAGGGGAAGATTGGCCGTTGGAGAGCTGGCTGACTTTACGATTTACAACAGTGATAATTATCAAAACATTACCTACTTGCAAGGGAGCTTACAGCCTGCGCAGGTTTGGAAAAATGGAGAGATTATCTTTACGAAAGGAAATTAAGCATGACATTTCAAGAACAGATTATACAGGGCATTCCTGCCCAATTACCGCCTCAGGCGACCTTGGACCCTACGCTTAGTCACGCGCCAAAGCGCAAGGATATTTTAAGCCTAGAAGAGAAAAAGCTGGCGATTCAGAATGCGCTTCGCTACTTCCCTACGGAATGGCATGCAGAACTTGCTGCGGAGTTCTTAGCGGAACTACAGGCTTACGGTCGTATCTACATGTATCGTTTTCGGCCTTCCTATGCGATGCAGGCACGTCCGATTACGGAGTATCCAGCACAGTGTGCACAGGCTGCTGCTATTATGCTGATGATCCAGAATAATCTGGATCCTGCCGTGGCGCAGCACCCGCAGGAATTAATCACCTATGGGGGCAATGGGGCTGTCTTTCAGAATTGGGCGCAGTACTTATTGACGATGCGCTACTTGGCGATTATGCAGGAGGACCAGACCTTACATATTTACAGTGGCCACCCGATGGGCTTATTCCCCTCTTCTAAGGAGGCTCCACGGGTCGTGGTAACCAATGGGATGATGATTCCGAACTATTCTAAGCCGGATGACTGGGAGCGCTTCAATGCGCTTGGAGTAAGCCAGTATGGGCAGATGACAGCGGGTTCTTATATGTACATCGGTCCGCAGGGCATTGTGCATGGAACAACGATTACCGTGATGAATGCCTTTCGGAAGCAATTAGGCGAAAACGATAGCATTGCCGGAAAGGTTTTTGTGACTTCGGGTCTGGGCGGGATGAGTGGCGCACAACCTAAGGCTGGTAATATTGCGGGTTGTATCACGCTATGTGCGGAGGTCAACCCTGATGCTGCGCATAAACGGCATCAACAGGGCTGGGTGGATGAATTGCATGCGGATCTAGATGGCTTAACAACTAGACTAAAGCAAGCTATGCTTCAGCAGGAGGTGGTCTCTTTAGCCTATGTAGGAAATATCGTGGACCTTTGGGAAGCGCTTTATGCGGCTGATATTTATGTAAGTGTAGGCTCTGATCAGACCTCTTTACACAACCCTTGGGCCGGTGGCTATTACCCTGCCGGAATGGATTTTGAGGAGGCGAATCGCCTGATGGCGGCGGAGCCGAATGCCTTTAAAGCGGCTGTACAAGCTTCTTTGGTACGGCATGTGGAGGCCATTAACAAGCATGTTGCACGGGGAACCTACTTCTTTGACTATGGCAATGCCTTCTTATTGGAAAGTAGCCGTGCTGGGGCGGACGTGATGGCTGACAATCAGATTGACTTTAAATACCCTTCCTATGTGCAGGATATTTTGGGGCCGATGTGCTTTGACTATGGCTTTGGACCGTTCCGCTGGGTGTGTAGCTCTGGACAGGCTATTGACTTGCAGAAGACTGACCGCATCGCGCAGCAAGTATTGGAGGAGCTTCAAGAGACGGCTTATGCTGAGATAAAACAACAACTAGCAGATAATATCCAATGGATTAAGCAGGCTGAATCCAATAAATTGGTGGTAGGCTCCCAAGCACGGATTCTCTATGCGGATGCGATTGGTCGTATTCGTATTGCGAAAGCTTTTAATGAAGCCATACGCAAGGGCAATATTAGTGCTCCGATTGTACTGGGACGGGATCATCATGATGTTAGTGGCACGGACTCGCCTTATCGCGAAACCAGCAATATCTACGATGGCAGTAAGTTTACGGCAGATATGGCGATTCATAATGTTATTGGCGATAGCTTCCGTGGCGCTACCTGGGTATCTATACACAATGGTGGTGGTGTTGGCTGGGGCGAGGTCATTAATGGTGGCTTTGGTATGCTGCTCGATGGCTCGGCTGAGGCGGACCGCAAGCTGGAGAACATGCTCTTCTTTGATGTTAACAATGGGATTGCTCGTAGAGCATGGGCGCGCAACAAGGAAGCTAAACAGGCATTGGCTGTAGAGCTTAAGCGCAGCAGCTCCTTACAGGTGACTTGGGCTGAGGATGTAGACCCTTCTCTTTTAAATCGTATTTTTGAGTAAGATGAAGACCTTAAACCAAAAGTATTATCAGCGTCCCGAGCTAAGCAATTGGAGCGGGCGCTTTGATGGAGCTGAGCCGCAGCATTTGCGCTGGCATCAACATATTCAGTTGGCGGATTTAGCGCATGCACAGGATTTTAAAAATGCCTTTGTCCTCTTGGGCTTTGCCTGTGATGAGGGCGTAGGTCGCAATATGGGCCGTGTAGGTGCGGCAGCTGCGCCAATGGCTATTCGTAAGGCAATCGCTAATGCGCCTGTCTTTCGGGATGCTAGCCTCCTGCTGTTTGATGCGGGGGATGTGTCCTGTAAAGATGCTGATTTAGCCGCTGCGCAGGCGACACTGGGCACGGCGGTACAGCTTATCCTAGAGCAGGGTGGCTTCCCAATTGTCTTAGGTGGTGGGCATGAGGTGACTTATGGACATTACTTGGGCTTGCGTGCGGATTACAGGCAGCAATTGGGGATTATAAACCTGGATGCGCACTTTGATTGTAGAAAACCAGTAGATGATATCCCTACTTCAGGAACAGGCTTTTACCAGATAGCAGAGGTGGAATCTTTACATGGAAATAAGCTGAACTGCTTGCCTGTAGGGATACAGCGCATCAGCAATACGCAAGCGCTATTTGATTATATGTTGGCGCAAGATGTGGACTGGATTGAAGCTAAGGATTTTCATCTTGCCAACAAGGAGAAGATTAGCAAGCTAATAGCTGATTTCTTAGCGGGTATAGATCAGCTTTACTTGACGATAGACTTGGATGTTTTTGCAGCCGCTTATGCGCCTGGGGTGAGTGCGACAGCTTTTAATGGAATTGTCCCTGATAATTTTTTCTATGGGGTCTTCCAAGAGATCCTTCGCTCACCTAAACTTGTGAGTATGGATATTGCTGAACTAAATCCTGCCTACGATATCGATATGCGCACAGCAAAGCTTGCTGCGAATCTGATTTTTGAGCTTGTTGCTACAGTGAAATTGTCAGCAGGATAGAATGCTAAAAGGTTAAGCGTTTAAACCCTAAGGCCTCTATCCGCTTAACCTTCTAATAAAACATTTACTTTGCAGGAATAATCGTTATTTTTCTAAACTCTATTCCTGTATGATCTCCTTGTAAATAAATCGGGCCTGGTTCGCCTTCTTTACTATCTAAGGCACCACCTGTAATACCTGGTATCTCTTGGTTGTTAATAATGGTCTTGCCATTCATCACAATAGTTACTAAACGCCCACGTAGGGTAATTTCACTGGTATTCCAAACATTTGGGCCTGCGGCAACCATCTCATTTGGGGAAAGGAAGCCATATACTGCTCCAAAGTATAATGCTCCTGGATGTCTATCTTTTGGCGAATCTTCAATCTGAACTTCGTACCGTCCTCTTAGGTAGATGCCTGAGTTGCCTTCTTCCTTGTAACGAAACTCTGTGATCAATTTGAAGTCTTCAAATTTCTGCTCTGATATAAGGTTTGCTCCCGCTTTGGCATTGGTCAATACCCCATCCACTACGGACCACTGACTGTCATCCGAAGATGTTTTCCAACCTGTAAGGTCTTTTCCATTGAATAGGTCGATGGCTTCGCCCCACTGCGCTTCGCCTGTTCTGACTAAATAAGGTGCTTTCTCGCCAGTGAAGTTAAATGAATTGCCTTTATTGGTTGTAATCGTTCCTTTTATGGTCTCCCCGACTAACTCTCCTGAAATGGTAAATACCCCATCTCCGCCTTCCCATTGAGGTGGGATTTCGAAGGAGAACTTGCCTTCCTGTAGTTTGATATGGGATACTGGACGGCTACTTCCGGCATCGGCAACAAAGGAACCAACCAGTACATTAAAGCCAGATAGTTTTACTTCTAGCCAAGATGGGGCAGCTTTGCCGTCTTTATCAACGGTTATGTCCCAACGACCAATTAGTCCTTTGGCTTCTTCTGGAATAGTCTGGGTAGCAGGATTATGAATTTCTTCAGCCTGCTTCTCTTTCGCTTCTTGGTTACAGGATAGAACTGTTGTGGCCATTATACACATCATGGTTCCGTATCCTACATACTTTTTTAACATATTTTTATAAGGTTAGGGTTTTCAAACTACTAAACTACAAAAAAAATATCCATCCCCCTGCAACTCCGCAAGCTAATCAGCAGGTTGCTTTTTTGGAAGGCTCTTTTCGCATTTCTTTGAGCCCTACCTGCACTCGCCTGCTTGGATTGTTTCAAGGCTATTTTCCTATTTCTTTGTGCCCTACCTGCACTCGCCTGCTTGGATTGTTTCAAAATGAGTATTGTAGGGGTCTTTCGCTAAAGAATTTACAGCAAAATGATTGTTTATCTTTACAGAAACCATTAAATTCATGCTAATTCCTAATAATCTTTCTTTACTTTGTTATACATAAACCAGCGCAATGAAGTATCGTCAAATAAACAACAACTCAATCAATCAGATTATGTTAATCGTTACGATTCTCTTGATCTGTATTCTGGTCTTTAAAAACCTGTTGTACTACCTCCCAGGCTTTTTGGGCGCAGTTACCTTGTATATACTTTTTCGTCAGGCCTATTTCAACTTAACGGAAGTCCGAAGATGGAATAAGTCTTTAACGAGCATCGTCTTTATCTTGTTATCTATTGTCTTTATTGTACTTCCTATATGGGCATTGGTGGATTATATGGTCCCCCAAATCAATGAATTCTTGGGCAATAAGGATGAAATTACGGAGAAGTTTAACACCTTGAAAGTGTATATGGCTGACAAGCCTTTTCTCAAGGATATTGATCTTTCGGATGCGGCTCTTATGACTTTTGTGCAGGACCTTACGCGCTATGTGCCTTCGGTACTGAACTCTGTGCTTGAGGTGGGGGTAAATATCGTGGTTACTATGTTTGTGCTCTTCTTTATGCAGGTGCATGGAAAGAAGATGGAGGCTACGATTTATAGGGCCATGCCTTTTAGCCATATGAGTAAGCGGGAGATATGGGATGAGGTCAACTTAATGGTGCGCTCCAATGCCATCGGCATCCCGATTTTAGGCTTTATTCAAGGGCTCGTGGCGATGATTGGCTATTGGATTTTTGGAATTGATAACTATGTATTATTGGGTATACTTACAGGGATTTCCTCCATCGTACCGATACTTGGAACGATGACGGTGTACATCCCAATATGTATTATGACCCTGGCTACTGGCAATACGTACAATGCAATCGGTCTGACAATTTACTGTTTCTTCTTGGTGGGTGGGATTGATAATATATTACGCTTTACCATCTTAAAGACTATTGGAAATGTACCTCCGATGATTACCGTATTCGGAGTATTACTTGGTCTAAATATGTTTGGCATGTTAGGCTTAATCTTTGGCCCGCTTATCCTATCCTCTATTGGACTGTTAATAAAGGTTTATAGCAATGAGTACGGAAAAGGTGGGGTGCGCAATGCGCTTGAAAATCCTGCGGCTATTCCGAATGAACCCAAGCCTAAAGTAGAACCTTCGAGTGATGTTGAGTAACAAGCTATA
>JASLCA010000263.1 GCA_030146225.1 Sphingobacterium sp.
TCCGAATCCCCTCTACTCTATCGAACTGCTTTGCAGCCGAGCTGTATTTCCCACGCTCAAACAACTCCATTCCGGTCTTGTAGGCGTTGTTAATTTGTTGCCAAGCTGTTTGCTGCGCAAATGATACAGACCCCATTAAGCTCAACGCAACACCTACACCATAAACTTTTTTATACATGCTATGTGTTCAGTAAAAAGTGAAAATTCAATATATCTTCAACGTACTAAATTAAAACTATTGTTTTATGTTTTCCTCAAAAGTTCTTAACAACTGTTAGTAAACTCCTATATAACGGCTATTTTACAAAAAAAAATGCTCGTCCCCTTCGAGCCAAGCATTTTTTAAGCTTTTTTAACAGTAAGGCATACTAGCCTCGTTGTCCAGCTAACAAATAAAGTACAGCCATTCGCACCGCGACACCATTCTCTACCTGATCCAAAATGATGGAATGCTTGCTATCCGCCACATCTGAGGTAATCTCTACCCCCCGGTTGATTGGGCCAGGGTGCATAATCACAATCTCTTTATCCAAGGAGTCTAAAATCTGCTTGTTTACACCATACAGCATCGAATACTCACGTAAGGATGGGAAGTAGGCGATATCTTGTCTTTCCAACTGTATGCGCAGCATATTAGCTACATCGCACCAGTTGAGGGCTTTCATTAAATCATGCTCTACCTTCACACCTAAGGAGGCAATATACTTTGGAATTAAGGTTGTAGGCCCACAGACCATTACCTCAGCTCCTTGCTTCTGCAAGCAAAGTATATTGGACAGTGCTACGCGAGAGTGCAATACATCTCCGATAATAGCAACTTTCTTGCCAGCCACGTCTCCTAGTCGCTCCCGAATGGAAAAGGAATCCAATAAGGCCTGTGTAGGATGTTCATGCGCACCATCACCAGCGTTAACAATCTGTGCATCCACATGTCTACTCAAAAACTGCCCCGCCCCTGCATAAGGATGGCGCATCACAATCATATCGACCTTCATGGCCAAAATATTGTTGACTGTATCGATAAGTGTCTCTCCTTTGCTCACCGAGGAGGAGGATGCTGAAAAGTTAACAATATCTGCCGAAAGACGTTTTTCTGCTAACTCAAAGGAAAGTCTAGTCCTCGTGGAGTTCTCAAAAAACACATTGGCAATGGTAATATCCCGCAAGGAAGGAACCTTCTTTATCGGTCTATTTAGTACCTCTTTAAAATTGGCTGCTGTATCCAATATCAATTGGATATCCTGCTCATTCAAATCCTTTATCCCTAGAAGATGCCTAGTACTTAGCTGCTCCGTTGTTGTTGACATGTTGTTTTTAAATTTCTAGCGCAATTATATTTCTTCTGTGACGAGCACAATACTATCTACTTGATCTACTTCTTCCCAACTGGCGATAACCCGCTGCGAGTCAATGGAGTCCACCTGTATCCCGATATAATCAGGCTCTATAGGAATCTGCCGCGAGAATCGACGGTCCACAAGCACCATCAGCTCCATCTTAGCGGGTCTTCCAAAGGCTTGCATCGCATCCATAGCCGAGCGAATGGTTCTTCCCGTCCATAAGACATCGTCCACCAAGATTACATCTTTGTCATCGACTAGAAAGTTGATCTCCGTACTATTGGCAGCCAATGGGGCAGCACCCTTCATGCGGAAGTCATCCCGATAAAAGGTAATATCCAATATACCCAACTGGACATCATGTCCGGTCATGGCCTTAATTTCCTTCTGGATGCGCTTCGCTAAATAAGTACCTCTGGGTTGAATTCCGATTAATACGGCATTGGAAAAATCGCCATGATTCTCGATCAATTGCTGACACAAACGCTTAATCGTTATCTGAAACTTGGCTCCTTCTAGTAAGATCGATTGTTTCATTATGGGAATATTTTAACAAAAATACGTTATTTTTCAGCATTTCCAAGAAGGAAACCCAGAATTATCTACCCACAAAAACAGGGCTAAACGAGCAGCCTATTTATAATCAAGAATTTAGTCGCTATATGGGCTTTTAAAGAATGGAAATAAAGTTCGTACTAGGGCTGGTTATTTTCTGAAATTCAGGAAATTTGCCTATATTTTAATTAAGGCCTTTACAAAGCTTAAAGCTTTTATGAGGCTACGATTCAAGCCTAATAGTATAAAATGCATACTGCTTGGCTCAAAATAGTTTGAATTTGATATTTTAGACACGGACTCAGGTATAAAACCGCAATGTAAAACAGCAATTCAATCGTTTTCACTAGGCTTAAATCGGCGTTTAATCGCTCTCAAGCCATTTGTATAAGTTTTAAATGCTCCTTTCCAATAGCTTTAGTGGCTAGACCTAGCTAACACGGACACAGTACGGACGAAACTACTCCTACTGAATTTCCATCGAGTCTAGTTCCTTTTAAAACATAAAAACTGCCTTAGCTACCAGCGGTATGCACCCTAGCAGCATAAGGCAATTTAACTTAACTACTATTTTGAATTATAAGTATTTACAAGCAGTGGTGTGTTTGATACGATACCAGCAAGACTCACAACTTGTATTTCTAACAACATGTCATCTACATAGGGATAAACTGGATTTACGGGCCGTCTAATTATCAGTTTCCCGCCTTTACCATCAGCATCCCAAGCATAAGAAGCTTCAAAAACGGTGTTTTTCCCGCCTATTAATGATATCGATTTTACATTTTCAACTGTAAATGGAATGTTCACGACCTTTGCTCCAACATTAGTAACCCATGTAATGCGTCTTGGACTATTAATAATATCATAATCCCCCCAAGGAAAGCCCCCGCTCCCCTGTCCAATTAATGTCGTTCCATCAGAATTATACCAAAAAGCCTCGTCTGCCAAGGTAAACACCGCTACTTGTGCTTTAATAGTTAAAAGAAGTGTTTTCGATGGTTGTTTTTTGGTTACGTGAGCAAAAACAAATACAGGTATATTCTGATCTTTCCTGTTCGGGAATCGTAGGCTACACTTTCCAGCCCCATCTGCAACCCCCACAACCTGAGAATTCTCAAACTCCATAGTTACAACAGCTTCAGGATCCGTCTCAAATTCAAACAGTTCATATGCCTTATCATCTGGATCTATTCCTGATTTGATTAAAAGAAGTGGTGTCTGCTCAACGATAATTCCTGGACTACTTTTACCTGACAAATAATCCCAAAAATCACCTAGGGTAATATTTCCGGCAGGCCATAGATTGCCGTCCTTATCCTTGATGTTCCCGGCTTCAACCTCTGCTACCCAAATCTCATAGGCCGACTCACCATCTGTTCCGCTAATCCCATCTTTCCCTTTGGCTGAAATCCCCGTATCTGCACCATCGATCTCCCAGTTACCGGCATCATTTATTTCAACTACACTGCCTGCTACCCCAGGCTGCCCTTTAGCAGGAATTCCAGTATCCTTATCCCCAATTTGCCAATTCCCCTTCGCATTGATTTGTGGGGTAATACCCGCATCCCCTTTAGCTCCCGTTAAGAAGGAATAGAAATCCGAGGGCGCATCTTTACTTGGGTCCCATTTTGAACCCGGCTTATGTGGGTTTTCCACCGTTCCTGTCTTAATAAGTTCTACCCAACTGGCATAAGCTGAGGCTCCTGCCTCCCCTTTGTCCCCTTTCAGAAATTTAAAGAAATTTGGCAAATCGGTCCCCGCAGTCCAAGGTATTGTACCGTCCTTTACTGCATTTACCCATTCCTTATAGGCACTCAAGCCTGCTGGCCCTGGAGGGGATAAAATATCGATATCATCACAAGAGTTAAACTGCAGCGTCATCATAAGCAAGACTGCAATACTTAGTAGCTTTTTCATTTACAATTAACTTAAATCGTTTATACTATTTGTTTTTTTCACCTAC
>JASLCA010000267.1 GCA_030146225.1 Sphingobacterium sp.
CGTAAACGAGCTGATCACGAACCTTTTCAAAGAGGTAGAAGGCTCCGTATACTATGATGGCACGCAGTTTAGCTACATCAAAGACGGTAGTCCTGTAACGATCAACCTAGAAGAGCTAGTCAAACGCTCCGAGACCATCACAACCCTAACCACAGTAAGCGCAGGGAAGTATGAGTATAAGAATGAGGCAGGGCTTAGATCCGAAATTAATGTCATTAAGGATGTAATAGAAAACTTCCAAACAATAATTGATGAAGACCTAGTTAAGGAGTCTATTCAGAAAGTAACTGGGAATGTGTATCACGATGGTACAAACATGACCTACTTAGATCCCGTAACCAAAAACAAGGTAGATATTGATATGAATAGTGGAATAGATTACAAAACCATTATTCAAAATACAGGTAGAAAGTGGTTAGATGGGAAGGATGTTAAAGAGGTTACCCTAGCTATAAACTTTTTAGAAGGAAGTACCTTCTTTGTACTACCAAATAGTGTTCCTAGAGCGATTAAATTGCTGTCTGTAAGGCTTATACATGCGGAGTCTAACTCAATAACGACAAATATTGTAAGATACACGCCCGCAAACAAAACAATACTGTTTGGTTTAGAAGGAAGTATAGTAGGAGTACATCCAGAGGGAGCATACCATTTGATTATTGAATATGTGGAATTATAAGTGGTAATCATTTATCACTCCATCTAAGTCAGTCGGAAATAAACATATGAAAAGAAAAATTGGAATAATGATGTACGTGCTGTTCACTATAATGTGGATCAGCACGGCATCTGCCCAAACTGGCATCGGAAGTTCTTTTTTGGATAATGGTTACAAGCTAATACAGCGAGGAACTTCAGAAGTTATTTATACGGAAAGCCTATTTATTGGCCCTAAATCCGATTGGACTATTGATGGAGATATCTACATCTACAGTCAGAAAATATGGATTGCCCCAACAGCAAAAATAAAAGGAAGTGGTAGGTTGATAATCAAGAATCCAGGCATGAACCCTTATTATCAAAATTGGGGTAGACAAGAAAGTCTTATTGACGGTAATGCAGGAGCGTATATAGCTGTTAACATTATTATTGACAATGGCTCTAGTGTGAAATTAACAGACATAAAAGATCCTGGTTTTGGACTGTACGGTACTGTGGACAATATCGCAGATCTAAAGATATCGGCAAACCTTGATTTTAATGCTGCTGGGGGTCATGTTTTGTTAAATGGATCAAGCTTGTATTTAGGCGATAAAACAGAATTGTTGAATGCTGGAAACAGTGTAAATCCAGGTCAATATATTCGAGGATATGTGGTGACAGGCAATAATCCAGCGAGTATGTTGGTTAAAAATATGCAACGCCAGAAAGCCTTTATATTCCCCGTAGGATCCTATGCGGATAGTTATACCCCAGCAATAATAAGCACCCAAGATAATGTGCGGTTAGAAGTAGGTGTAATTGACTATGCAAAATCAAATTTAGACATACCAGATAGCGATGTGGGTATGGATCGAGTATGGAAGATTTTAGCCGATAAGCCTACCCGGGCAGATTACACCTTAATTCATCAATTAGGTACAAATGGACAAGCCTATGTGGATGTGGACGCACAAATTATGCAATACTCTGGTGGCAACAATTGGATTGGAGACATTACAGAATTTGAATCAACTGGGATACATAGTCGCAGAGATATACTCGTGAGCGCCATTAGGACTGCTGAATCTATGTGGTTTACAAAGTTTAGCTCTTCAGGCCCCCAAGCAGTAGATGACAACTTTGATCTGACTTATGCAGATCAGTACAATTTCAATGAAAACACCTTTAACATTCTAGCGAACGATATTGAAAGGAGCTCCCCTATAGATGTTTCATCCGTACAGATTATTAAGCGCCCAATGTATGGAACAGTAAGCGTCAACCCAACAGGAACCGTAACCTACACACCTGACTATGCTTTTGTAGGCGAAGATGTATTCGAATACCAAATCGCAGATCAAAATGGCAGAACAAGCAGCGCAAAAGTAACCATTAATGTACTTGCAAGGGATTTACAAATTCCAAACGTCTTTACACCAAATGGGGATGGACGCAATGATTTCTTTGAGATTATAGGCTTTGAGCATTATGATCAAGTATCCTTAGTTGTGGTCAATAGATGGGGTAATGAGGTGTATCGTAAGATTAAATATGATAATAGCTGGGACGGTCATGGATTAAATTCAGGCACTTACTTCTATATCATAGAAGCAACGAAAGGCAATGTTAAAAGGGTGTTTAAGGGCGATGTATTAATTAAGCGCAATTAACAACCAAGTCTATAAAGAATACGAAATGAAAGATAAAAAAATTTGGTTGACGGCAATCCCAATGCTCCTGCTGATGCTCAAAGTAGATGCGCAGCAAAGCATACAGATGTCCCAATATATATTTAACTCCCTCAGTGTAAACCCAGCCTATGCTGGCTACAAAGAGGAGTGGTTCTTGCAAGCAGGAATGCGTAGTCAATGGACAGGCTGGGAAGGCGCACCAAAGACCGGTACGCTTTCCATAGATGGAGTATTGGATAGGGTGAACAAGCGAAATGCAGTAGGGTTAAACCTCACAAACGATAGAGTTGGTGCACAAGCCGCCACCTCTGTATATGCAAACTATGCCCTGCGCTTACAATTGGATCGTGAAGATACCCAGCGCATAAGCCTAGGCATAGCCGCTGGCGTGACCCAGTATAGTTTAGATGGGAACAAGCTAAGGCCAAACGATGTAGACGATGAATATATCAATAAGGGAAAAATATCGAACTGGGCGCCCGACATAAGACTAGGCGTATATTATTACAATCCAAGTTGGTATGCAGGAGTATCGGTGCAAGATCTATTTCATGGCACAGATTCCGGATCAGATTATCGATTTAATCAAAATACCACAAAAGGACTATTTCGTACCATAAGTGCCTACTTTATTACAGGAGCCTTATTTGAGCTAGACAAAGGGCTACATCTACGCCCAAGTTTGCTTATCAAAGAAGATTTTAGAGGCCCAACCTCCTTAGACATCAATGCAATGTTTGTGTTTATGAATAAGTTTTGGATAGGAGGTGGCTATCGGAGTCGTGCAAAATTATTTACCCGAATATATGACGATCGATCTCCAGAGAAACTCAGCTCTATGAATGCGATGACTGGAATTGTACAAGTATATGCAACGGAACGACTGCGCATAGGCTATTCATATGATGTAATGCTTAACAGGATGAGCGGCCTCCAAAATGGGACCCATGAAATTACCATAGGCTTTATGTTTAACCGTACAGGCTTTGGGCAATTATTAAGTCCACGTTTTTTCTGATAAATGATTATTTATAAAAATTTAGCATGCATATTATTTTAAAAATCATTTTCGTATTTATACTTATTAACAGCCTAATTCCTCCTATAGGGATTCAAGGACAAGAACAGGTTAGTCTCCGCACCAAAGCCGATAGACTATACTATCAGGGCGAGTACTACGCGGCTTCAAAGGTATATGCAAAACTAGTAGACAAGAAGAAGCCCAAGCACCTCGACATGGAGCGAATGGCAGATAGCTATTATCAATTGAAGGAATATGAAGTTGCCCAGAACTGGTATGCCCGACTTATACAATCTGGGAATTACAGTGATGAGGCACAATTAAAGTATGTAGATGTATTGCGGAAGATTGGCAATTATACAGAGGCAAAAAAGCAATTGCTTTCATTTAAAGGGCGTGTAAGCTATACACATGAAATCGAGCGAGCCCTACAAGCGGCAGATTCTGCATTAATCTGGATGGCAAACCCAACCTTACATAGACTCGTAAACCAAGAGAATGTCAACACCCGCTATAGTCAATTTGGAGGTTTCCCCTTGTCAAATGGGATTATGTATAGTGGTGAGCCAGATGGGTGGTCCAATGGCATTGCAGGGAGTACAGGAAGACCATTTCTAAGAGCATATACAGCCTCGATTGAAGCCGATGGACTCACCCTGCAGTACCCCAGTATAATGCCAGAGCTATTTAACGATGTGCCCTATCATATAGGAGCGATTATCGCAGACCGTAAGCAGACC
>JASLCA010000273.1 GCA_030146225.1 Sphingobacterium sp.
TTATTAGCAGGTCTAGAAAATATACTCTCCAAGCTGGACAATGTAGAGGTGGTAGGCTGCTTTGGGGATGCCAAGAGCATGCTGGATTATATAGCAAGTCATAGCTTGGATATTCTCTTATTAGACATCAACCTACCAGATGCCAATAGTATTGAACTATTAGCAGGGATAAAGCTAAAATATCCGAAACTGCTGATCCTAATTATCAGTGTGCACAATGAGTACGCTGTAATTAAGAGTGTGCTGGATCAGGGGGCGAGCGGGTATATTCAGAAGAACTCCTCAGCAGCAGATATCTTAGCTGGGATAACAGCTATCTTAGCAGGTGAGACCTACCTCTGTAGCCAAACCCGGAAGGTACTTGAGGTAAAGCAGCAGGATGGCCTTTCGCGGGTCCCCAAGCTGACACGTAGGGAGAAGGAAATCCTATTGGAAGCTGCCTTGGGCTATACGACGGCTCAAATTGCGGAAAGACTTTTTATTAGCCCACATACTGTGGAAAGTCACCGTAAAAACCTTATCGAGAAATTTAATAGTAAAAACTTAAGTACAGCGATTAAATTGGCTACAGCCTATGGCTTAATATAAGGATTGGTCTATAAAAACATTAAAAACCACTGATTTCGGGGATTTCAAGATCTCTAGTTTACTGTAATTTTGCTGTATCATAAAAAATAAGATTATATGGAAACGAAATCATCCCCTCAAGTAGACATTTTAAAACAAGGAAAATTTATGGCTGTATGTGCTTACCTTACGCTGGTAGGCTTGCTTATCGCCTTTATCAATAATAAAAAAGCCAAAAATCCATTGACCCAGTTTCACATTAGACAAAGTTTAGGCCTCTCCATCCTAGCTATCCTAACGAGTTTGTTACAATACATTCCATTAGTGGGGGGGATTATAGCGGTTGTACTAGGGGTTTTATTCTTGATATTATGGGTTTTAGGCATATGGACTGCTTGGAATGAGCAGCAGACTCCGCTCCCATTTGTGGGTAAAAAACTACAAGACTATTTCAGTTCTTTGTAATTCTATAAAATATGTTCATTTTTGTGCCTTATAATGCACTAATGCTACCCACTATGCTTAAATACCGCAGAGTTATTCAAATCTTCCTTCTTCTTTTAACCTGTTGTCTTTTCAGCAGTTGTTTTGACTTAGTGGAAGAAATAGACTTAAAAAGCAATGGTTCTGGTACCATCAAAGCAACCTTAAACCTAAGCAAGAGTAAAACAAAGGTAGCCTCATTGATGAAGCTTAAAAGCATTAATGGGATTACTATCCCATCCCAAACGACCATTACTGCGGAGACCAACTCCATTGTAAAGTTGTTGAAAGCTACGCCAGGTATAAGCCAAGTGCAGCATAGCCTAGACTTTAACAACTTTGTAGCAACAGTATCTTGTAACTTTGAATCAATCGAGGCTTTAAACAGCTTTAGTCAGACCCTAGCCAAGCACTTCAAGAGCCCTTTAGGCAAGAATAATAGCTATAGTTTTAATAAAGCTACCCAGGTCCTTACCCGCAGCTATAAGCATAGCCCGACCTTTAATAAGGAATTTGCCAAGATGTCTGAGAGTGACCGTAAACTTTTTGCGGATGCCTTTTATACGCAGATAACACGATTTGACAAGCCTGTAAAGGCACAACAGCATCAGGCGGCACATATTTCTGGCAATAAAAAAGCTGTGCTACTCAAATTGAAGGCTACGGATATTATCAATGGCAATGCAAGCATTGCAAACACAATTACGCTTAATAATTAAATAACACCCATATGCAATTTAAGAATTTCCTTTTAGCAGGCTTAACGACCATTTTTGGAGGACTCCTTTATGGTCAGGATCTCGTACATCGCGTACCAGCATCTAGCGAGTTTGTAACTGTGATAAACAATAAAGCCATAGTAAACCATAGTTCATTTGAAAAAATCAATGAGGTCTTAACAAAACTGGGTGCTTTTGAAGGCCTAAATGCCGATGACGAATTAGGTGTAAACAGCATTTTGGATCTGAGCATGGCTTATGATAGAAATGCCTATATCTATCGCAGCAGTAGCGATAGCTCCTACTATGTTGGGCTTTTAATCCCCTTAAAAACGGATGAGCATATTGCACAGCGCCTATTTAAATCAGCTACTGTACTCCCTGAAAGCGCTGGATTCCACAGACGCGCCTCTACAGACGGAAAAATGCGTGCGGCTTGGAATAAGGATTTTCTATTTGTCCTAATGGGAGAATCGAAAAACAACTACTTTGAAATCCCTGAGGTTGCAGAACGTTATGGAATTGAGTTGGCCGATACAGATATGGCTTGGGAATACCAAGACCTTTATGCTGAGGAGGCTGCTATAGCTGTAGATACAGCTTATGCCATGGTTGATTCAGCCTATGCAGCGATCGATACGTCTTATACAGAAGCCTATGCGGAGGCTGAAGCTGTTGCCGATAGCGCTGCTACTGCATATGTTTATGACGAAGAAGAGGATACAGAAGCATACGAGGTAGAAAATTATCCAAGTGCAGAAGAGCCTTATGATTATTCAGATGATGAATATGATAACTCCGCCTATACAGACTCAGTATACTTAGCGGAAATGGCACGTGTAGCAACCAATGATTCCATACGGAATGCGCTATTTGCACAATGGTTGGCTGCGGATTTTGAAGGCTATTTAAATCCTGCACAAAATATTAGCAAAAGAAAAGGTGTTTTGGATTTTGATCAAAAAAAGACGTTAATTCACCTATGGGTTAGTGACTTAAATGAACTGTATAAAAATTCTATTCCTTATGATGTTATGAACCTACAATTCGGCTTAAATATGCGGAATATGGATTATGGCTACAAGGAAGCTACACTAGACCTAA
>JASLCA010000274.1 GCA_030146225.1 Sphingobacterium sp.
TCGGGACTTTGAGAACTATAGCAATATGTTCCAAACCATTATTCACTACATTAAACCACCGGATTTATTGATCTACTTAAAGGCTTCTGTGCCCACCTTAGTGACCAATATCCAAAAACGGGGTCGCGACTACGAGTCGGCTATTCGATTGGATTACTTGTCTAAACTAAATGACAAGTATGACAAATGGATCGGTGGCTATACGGATGGAAAGCTGCTCGTGCTGGATAAAGACAACTTAGACTTCGCCAATAATCCCGAAGATTTAGGACAGATTATACAAAAAATAGAGGCCGAAATGTTCGGTCTATTTTAACAAAAGAAAAAGCGAATGTTAACATTCGCTTTTTCTTTTGTTAAGCCCCTATATTATGATTTAAGTCTGTACCTTTGTTCCAAAATTCAACGAGATGAGGAGTTCTTTACGCTGGGGATCTTTCATTGTTACGGCCTTATTGCTTTACTCCTGTAAAACGCAATTGCAGCCAACAATAAGCAAAGATCGCTACTATCAGTTAGATGCGAGTTACAGCACAGACAGCACAATAGTCAATTACTATTTACCCTTTAAAAATCAGCTCGAATCAGAAATGAATCGCGTAATTGGTTTTTCGGATGCCTTGTTAACTAAAAACAGGGATGCGGAAAGCTTGGTGGGCAATTTCTTTACAGATGCTATGCTCTGGAAAGGCCAACAGCTGGACCCTGCCGTGCAGGTAAGTTTTGCAACTAAAGGCGGGATTCGTGCTGAACTGAAGTCGGGAGATATTACCGTAGGTCATATCTTTGAAATGATGCCCTTTGAAAATGTGGTTTCTATCCTGACCTTGAAGGGAACGGATATGCTTCGCTGGGCCGACTATATGGCCCGCTCAGGAGGTCAGCCAGCAAGCGGTATTAGCTTAGTTATTCAAGATAAAAAGGTTCAGGAGTTTTTAATACAGGGTAAGCCAGTTGATCCTAATGCGGAGTACAAGCTGGTCACCTATGACTACTTGGCCAATGGCGGCGACTACGTGGATTGCTTCGACAAGCCGGTGGATCGCAAAGACTATAGCCAGCGGGTGCGTGAAACGCTTATGGAGTATGTCGCAGATAAAACAAAACAAGGTAAACACATTCAAGCTATATTAGATGGAAGAGTTCGTATTATTGAATAGAAGAGGTTTTCTTAAGAAATCCCTCCTACTAGCTGCTGCCTCTACAGCTAGTTCTTTGCCTTTATGGGCAAGTGGTGCTAAGGGCGAAATCCGACTGACGATCTTACATACAAATGATGTGCATAGCCGTATTGAGCCTTTCCCTATGGATGGCTCTAAATATGCTGGGCTTGCTGGGGTAGCGCGCAGAAGTGCGCTTATTAATAAGATCCGCAAGGAAGAAGGCAATGTGCTTTTGGTTGACAGTGGAGATATGTTCCAAGGTACGCCGTACTTTAATATGTTTGGAGGTAAGCTGGAGCTGGAACTCATGTCTAAATTGGGCTATGAGGCGGGTACATTTGGCAATCACGAGTTTGACAATGGCCTTACGGGCTTGGTCAAGTACTTGGACAAGGCTAACTTCCCTTTCTTAACGGCCAACTATGACTTTACAGGTACTATACTCGAGGGCAGAACCCAAGACTACAGCATCTTAAACAAAGGGGGCGTACGTATTGGTTTAATTGGCGTGGGCATAGACATTGAAGGCTTGGTGGATCCCAACAGCTATAAAGGCATGCAGTACCTTGATCCTATCCCTGTAGTCAATCGCTTGGCGAAAATGCTGAAGCAGGAGAAGAAATGTGACTTTGTAATCTGTCTCTCTCACCTGGGCTACAAGTACGATAGTGACAAGGTTTCGGATGTGAAGCTTGCCGGGCAAAGTCGGAACCTAGATCTTATCTTAGGGGGACATACGCATACCTTCTTGGATGAGCCTGTTCAGATTAAGAATCTTGATGGGGAGATTGTCACCATTAATCAGGTAGGCTTTGCGGGCATTCGCCTAGGCCGTCTGGATATTGTATTCAATAAAAAAACTGGTAAAAAACAAATATTCGCCAACCACTATACGGTGGATGAGCGCTATGATAAAAATGTTCTTGCATAATTTTTAAGCTTTCTATCGATTGAAAAAACTCGTTCAACTCTATGTAAATTCCTACAAAGGCCTCTCTAAGGAAGCTTGGCTCTTGGCGCTCGTGATGCTTATCAACCGTACGGGTTCGATGGTTATCCCTTTCTTAAGCATGTATATGGCCTCTGAATTGCAGTTTAGCAAGTCGCAAGTGGGGATTGTACTGGGCTGTTTCGGTTTAGGATCGGTCTGTGGCTCTTGGCTAGGTGGCTGGCTTACGGACAAGCTGGGTAACTTTAAGGTGCAGGCAGCTAGTTTAATTATGGTGGTTCCTTTTTTCTTGGTGCTGCCTCATTTCAAAACCTTTGAAGGCTTGGCGCTTATGATTTTCGCCTTGACCTTGGTAGGGGATATCTTTCGCCCAGCCAACTCTGTGGCAGTAGCTCGCTATGCGAAGCCTGAAAACTTGACTAAAGCCTATTCTTTAAATAGAATGGCGGTCAACTTGGGCTTCTCGATTGGCCCTGCATTAGGGGGCTTCTTGGCAACCTTTTCTTACGACTGGATTTTCTACGGGAATGCGATTGCAGCCTTCTGTGCCGCAGTGGTATTTATCTATTTCTTTAGAAATAAGATCCCACGCAACAGCTTGAAATCGCTGCCACTGCCTGCTGTTTCGGAGGATAAACCTAAGGTTAAGGACCGCAATGCCTACTTGGATCCGCCCTTTATTATCTTCAACATCTTCTGTTGTTTATTTTCGATGGCCTTCTTCCAGTTGTTGAGCACCTTACCCCTCTTCTACAAGGAGGATCGACTGATGAGTGAAGGCTCTATTGGGCTGCTACTCGGCTTTAGTGGCTTCTGTATCGTGCTCTTTGAGATGGTGCTTGTGCATGCGGTAGAGAAGCGATTCTCGCCTAGACAGGTGATGGTGTATGGGACTGCTATTGCTGGGGTATCGTATTTTATGCTAACGGTGCCTTTTGGCATCTCTTGGCTTTACTTGTCGATGTTTATTCTATCGATTGGGGAGATGTTGACCCTACCTTTTACGGCGACGATTACCGCGGCGCGGGCTACTGTGAGTACGCAAGGTGCCTATATGGGCTTTAATACCTTAGCCTTTGCGGCTGCAAATATATTCTCGCCCTATATGGGGACTTATGTTGCAGAGCATTATGGCTATCAAACCTTATGGTTTGGTACAGCAGCAGTACTGGTCGTAACCAGCATGGGATTCTCTTGGATTCTGAAAAAAATGTAATTAAAGGGGCATTAAACTTGTTTAATGCCCTCTCTTTCATAAGGTATACGGGTTGCAATGGAGCGACCTAAGGTCACCTCATCTACATATTCCAACTCTCCTCCAAAGGCTATTCCTCTGGCAATTGTGGAGACCGCAATATCAAAGTCTTTTAGTTTTCTATACAGGTAAAATATGGTGGTATCGCCTTCCATAGTTGCACTTAAGGCTAGAATAACTTCCTTAACGGCTGATCCTTTTAGGCGCTCAACTAATGCGTCAATCTTTAACTCGGAGGGTCCCACCCCATCCATCGGCGAAATTAATCCCCCCAATACATGGTACAGGCCTTGATACTGATTGGTATTCTCAATGGCCATAACATCCCGCGTATCTTCTACGACACAGATGGTGAACTGATCCCGCTTTGGAGCGGCACAGATCTCACAGCAATCCTGATCAGCGATATTATAACAATGCTTGCAGTACTTAATCTGCTCTTTCAACATGTTTAAGGCGCCTGTAAATCGGGCTACCTCTGCATCCGGCTGTTTTAATAGATGAAGTACCAAGCGTAAGGCGGTCTTTTTGCCTACACCGGGCAAGCGCCCAAATTCATCTACTGCCTGTTCTAATAGTCGTGAAGAGAAGTTCATAAAGGCAAAATTACCTAAAATAGTTAGATGGTTAAAAGGTTAGCTGATAAAAAAGTTATTTATCTAACTTTCTTATCAGCTAAGCTTCTTATGTTTAAAATAGCTAAATGCTTAACTATTGGATGCGCTAATTTCCTATTTATAGGATTATTTAACTAGCTGCTCTCCATACAATTGGTTAAACAACAGCTTAAATGTACCGTGCGCCTGCGTACGGTTGACAATGTCTGGCCCAAAGGCAACAAAGTCCCCCTGCCCTACAGACAATTTAAAGCCGGCTGTCTTGCCTGCCATCAATTCCTCGCCTAAGGACCATCCCGACAAGAGGGATACCGCAGGACCAAATGCAATAATCTCTTGCACTTTTGTCTTATCGGCTTTACTTAAGTCAAAGAGCGGACTGTTGTTGTAGACAATTGGCAGCTTGCTACCCAAGCCATAGCTTGCGGCTGAAGCCACTGTATTAACTTCCAACAAGCTTGTTGGGATGTAAAAACGCTGACTGTCAAACTTGTTGCCCTGCGCATCCAATAAGGCATTTTGAATATTTGCCTCTAGGTAATAAGCCAGTTCTGCACTCGCCCCACTAGCCAAAATTCTCCCCCCAGCTGCCATATAGTTTCTCAAAATAGGTACGGACTTGGTTTTGCTAAGGCTATCCAAGAGCTGTGCATAGGCCGCTGGCACGAGGTCTTCTGCTGGTGCGCCTGAACGGAACATGCTCCCTCGCCCTTCATAGGCTGGTATGCCTGCGCCCATAAACAAGAGACAATCAAAGCCTTTGAGCTGCTCCTGATTAATGGTTGATGCATAGATCACTTCATAGTCAAAGCCAAAGTCTTCCAACACCTTCATCGTCCAGCCTGCTGGCATAGAGCCTCCATAGTAATCATAGATGCCTATCTTTAGCTTCTTGACCGCCTTGAGCTTAGCTGGCTTCGCGCTGGCATACTTCAAGGAGCTTTGCAATTCCTTACTTAAGGAGGCTAATACCTTGCTGTCTTTTAGGTTAAAGTAAAAATCTCCCTTTTGGCTGCCTTCATCAATGCGATAGACTGCAACATCCTGCTTTAATAGGCTATTTACTACTGCAAAGGCATCATTTTCTGCGGCTGAAAGTAGGTAGCCATTTTTATGTAGGCTTACGGGCTTTTGCAGCTCCATTGTAATCTCTTGGTTTTCTGCAAGGGCCTGCGCGGGTAGCTTTACGCTATCATAAAGCTTGTCTACGACTACATTCATCTGCATCGCTAAGGTCCAACCCGCGGCATCGTAAGGCCTTCTTGGGGGGCCTCCTACATATTCTAAGTCATGTGGGTGGCGCTGTGCTTCAAACATGTCGAGCACAAATGGTCTGAAGGCTTGTGCGGTATACACTAGGTAACTGCCCTTGGTATAGGCTTTGCCATTGACTTGTACATCTGCTGTTAATTCATGCACCTGAATACCATTGCGGATTAATGCATTTAAAAACTTTAAGGCTGTCTTATAATCTGCCTGATCCTTTGGAATCAGGTACACCTTGGGATCTCGGAAGTCTTTGAAAACAAAGACT
>JASLCA010000313.1 GCA_030146225.1 Sphingobacterium sp.
TGGCTAGGCTGAGGTCTGCAAAACCTCCTACAGCGGTTCGAATCCGCTTCCGACCTCGTTTTATTGACAATAAAAAAAAGAACAATGGGAGTTACACGTTTAAAAAGAAAAGATAGAAGAAATAAAACTGTTTCACGTGTGGAAGTACAGTTTTTAAGTTTAGGCCGCAACATAGAGCTTGGTTCAAAAAGCCAAATGCCTAAGAAAAGCCAGATCACTAAAAATGACATCATCTTAAACAAATTAGCTTTAGAAGCTAAATAATCGTTTAAGTTACGATATAAAAAAAGAGAGGCTTTCCTCTCTTTTTTTATATCCTTTCTAATAGCGCAACAAGCGCTTCCACCTTCTCTCGGGAGGTTTCTGACACATCCTCATTCATCCCCATCATTGGCAGCTCATTATAGCTCATCTGAGACAGGCAATTGATCTTGGCTGAACTATGTACACTTCTTGCTCCAGTATAGCTTAACAAGTCTAAAAGATGGCTGTCAGACACCCCTGCCCCTGGCATAATCTCGATTCTTCCTGCCGCCTGATCAATTAGCTTTTTCAACAAATCCTTTCCTGCAATCGCGGTCAACTGCTGCCCAGAGGTCAAGATCCGATCAAAGCCCAATGCGACAAGCTCCTCCAAGCTTGTAAAAGGATCTTTACACCGGTCAAATGCTCTATGAAATACCACCTTCATCGGTCTTGCAATTTCCACAAGCGCTGCATTTCGCGCCTTATCTATGCTACCATCCTTATTTAAAAGACCGAGTACCACGCCATCACAACCAGCATCCTTGCAAAAGCGTATATCTTCCTTCATTTCCTCAAACTCCATCGCACTGTAGAAGAAGTCCCCAGCCCTAGGGCGTATCAGCACATGTATGCCTATGCTTAAGGCCGCGCGAGATTGACGTATCTGTCCATAAGAGGGAGTAGTCCCCCCCAGTTCTAAGCTCTGACAGAGCTCCACCCTACTGGCTCCACCAAGCTGAGCTTGCAAAGCTGAATAAGTAGAATTCGCACAGATCTCCAATTGATAGCCATTAATTATTTTTTCTTTACCTAACATGCTTTAGCGATTAAAGGGTATGGGAATTTATTTTAAAACAATAAAGTTTATGGAAATCTATAAAATATTCAGCAATTGCACAAAACATTCCTATTATTTAAACGTTATTAACTTCGTGAGGGTACATACGGTTTTAAAACACTGCATTATGACACTTATTTCCAAAGAAATTGAAATCCAAGACAAGATATCTACTGTATTTGAAGCCTTAATAAATCAAAAAGAACGTATTCGGAGACAACTACGTAAGACTAGGCACAGCTATGATGCGATCTGCGACAAGCATATTCACTCAGGCTTTAAAACTGAAGCCGAATGGCTCGAAGCCTCCAATAAACATTACATTAAATACCAAGAATATGATACCTACTGCTGCCTGACAGAAATCATCACAGACTATAGAAGCGTTGAAGGAATCTTCCCTGAGTATCTTGACATGCTCCAGAATCTAGAAAACATTATGCTAAAATACGCTGCTGAAGAACGTTACGAAGTGGCGGCAATCTTAAAAAACTGGCTTGATAAACTTACCGAAAGCATTCAACGCTATTAGCAACACTGCTTTACAGACTCATACGGGCCAAAGGAGCAATATCTTGATCTACAAAATCTTTAATCAAGAACTTCTGATAGCCCGCTATAGCAATCATAGCTGCATTATCTGTACAATATTCAAACTTGGGTATAAACACATTCCATTTATTTCGCTGTCCCATAGCTAAAAGCTCTTTACGCAAGCCAGAATTGGCTGAAACCCCACCAGCAATAGCAATGTCTTTTACGCCTGTCTGCTCGGCAGCCTTTTTTAATTTATTAAGTAAGATGGAAACAATACGCTGCTGAACGGAAGCACAAACGTCCGCCATACGCTCCTCCAAAAACTTTGGATTTTCTTTCTCATGGCGCTGCACCATATATAATATTGCGGTCTTTAGCCCAGAGAAACTAAAGTTTAAGTCTGGAATTTGCGGTTCTGGTAGCTTAAAGGCATTTGGATCGCCTTGCTGGGCATACTTATCCACTAAGGGGCCTCCAGGATAGGGTAAGTCCAAGATCTTGGCCGTTTTGTCAAAAGCCTCTCCAGCAGCATCATCTAGGGTTTGGCCCAAGAGTTCCATATCAAAGTAATCTTTTACCAAAACTATTTGGGTATGCCCACCTGAAACCGTGAGGCACAAAAATGGAAAGCGTGGCTTTGGCTCCTCAATAAAATGTGCTAAAATATGCGCTTGCATATGATTGACCTCTATTAAAGGGATATTTCTAGCTAAAGCAAATGCCTTTGCAAAGGAGCTACCTACTAACAGCGAACCTAAAAGTCCAGGTCCACGCGTAAAAGCTACTGCATCTATGTCATTTTTGCTTATTTTTGCTAGCTGTATAGCTTGATCAACTGTAGGTATAATATTTTGCTGATGCGCACGCGAGGCTAATTCGGGCACTACGCCTCCATAATTAGCATGGATTGCTTGCCCAGCAATAATATTTGACTTAATTTCACCATCTATACATAGAGCAGCAGAAGTTTCATCACATGATGACTCAATCCCAAGTACAATTGCCATTTTTTAAAGAATTTAATAGATTACAAAAATATCAAAAAAATACTTAAAATAACGCTAGTATCCTTATTGAGCATTCTCTTGCTCCTATTTGCTGTACTTTTATCTTTGCAATTTGCTACGGTACAGACCTACTTGTCTCAAAAGGTTGCCCATAAGCTTAGTAATGAGCTACAAGCCGAGATAACAGTAGAAGCGGTGTACTTTCGTCCCTTCAATACCTTAGCCCTTAAAAATTTACAAATCAATGATCGCTCAGGCAATAAGATGCTCTTTGCGGAAAATATCCAAGCCAACCTCTCTTTTGTCAAGTTGTTTGAACGTAAGATTGAGATTAAAGCCTTACAGATTGACAATTTTTACAGCAATTACGAAATCTTTAAAGACAGCACAAACTTCAGCTTCTTAAGCAATTACTTTTCACCCCCGAAGACGGATAAGCCAACAGCAGGGAAGTCTTTTCAATTTGACCTTAAGAAATTTAAGCTGTCCAATGGTCATTTTAAGGTCTTAGACCATAATTTTAATCATCATAATCGCGGGATTGACTTTAGCGACTTGGAATTGACCGCTGTGAATGTTGACCTGGACCAAATCGACCTTTCAAATGGGCGTTTTTTAAGCCGTATCAACAAGCTGAGCTTTTATGAGAAGTCAGGCTTTAACCTGAAAAATTTATCAGCAAAGGCAAGCATCTCTAATAAATTAATGAACTTTGAGGAGCTTATCTTACAAACGAATAGATCCCAGCTCAAAAACCAAGTCGCCTTAGTGTATACTGGATTTGCAGATTTCAAGGATTTTATCAACAAGGTATGGGTTGAAAGTAAATTAAAAGATAGCTATGTGGACTCTAGAGATATTGAGTTTTTTGCCGATGACATGAAGTTTGTTCGCTTCCACAGCGACATAAAGCAGGCTGACTTAGCGGGCACAGTGGCACATATACGTGCTAAAAATGTACAACTTCATACTGCGGAAGGCACTTCCCTTCATGCAGACT
>JASLCA010000316.1 GCA_030146225.1 Sphingobacterium sp.
CGTTTCAGGTAAATCATCAAAATTATCGGTATTGATGAGGCTACGGCGATTGTGGTGAAAGGAAATATGGCACGCGTGGCTGGGGATAGTCAGGTACTTGTCGTTGCAAAGCCAAAGAAGCTAAAGGTCTTTGGCAAGGATAAGGTGGCATTTGAAAAGGCTGAACTATCGCTGTACTCGGCTGGACAAAGTTTTAAGCTAAAATAAGATTAAGCACATGAGGTGACTTAATAAGGGGAAATATTATAAAACATACGATGAAAACGTTAAAACGAATACTGCCTGCGGTATTGATTGCCTTGCTCACAATAGTAGGCTGTAAGGACAATACCTATAATTTTGATGATTTACCTGAAACGGTAAAGAGTTTTTTTACCATTGCGGCTACGGAGTTAAAGATCGATGAGGCTATACAATTTAGCAATGTTTCTGAAAATGCGGACAGCTATAGCTGGGATTTTGGGGATGGAACGAGCTCTACAGAGAAAAGCCCTTCCAAGACCTATACCCTGCCTGGCATTTATACCGTTAAGTTAAAGGCGGTAGGTGCTGGAGGGACGGGGAATTATTCGTCTGATCTAGCTGTAATTGATCCCAATGCGGTAATCGATACAGATAAAGAGCTGTTTTTTATAGAATATGGCAGCAAATTGATTCGTAGGCTCTCGCTAGTTCCGGGCTCGGTTGCGGAGACTGTAGTCAATATGACGGGCAAGGAAGGGCATGGCATGGCTTATGATGCGGTGAACGAGAAGATCTACTACTGTGATTTCCAAACCTCAAATGCGGGCAAGCTGTTCCGTATGAATGCGGATGGTAGCAATGTGGAAGAGTTACTTTCGGGCTTGGGCTCGCCTTATGGGGTGGCCATAAATGTTGCGGAGAATAAACTATATATCGCAGATGGTCCGAATGTATCCCGTGCTAATCTGGATGGAAGCAATTACAAGAAAGACTTTATTACGGTTGCAGGTGGTTCTTTTAGGGCTATAGGCTTTAACAGCAAGACGGGTCTTATCTACTTCTATGAGGTTAACGATGAAAATATGCATGCTGCTAAGAGTGATGGAAGTGGAGCTGCTATTCTTATTGCAGGTGCTTATGGCTACGGCATGCATGTGGATGAGGTTAATGGCAAAATATACTATGACGATAGAAATGAAGGGGCATTGATGCAGGCCGACCTTAATGGTACGGGCATCGTGAAAATCGCGAAGTTTTCGGGCAATCGCGGTGGCTCTGGAATTACGATTGATCATACAGCCAATAAGCTTTATTGGGCCGAAACCAATAATGGCATTATCAAACGTGCCAATCTAGACGGTACAGAGGTGGAAACAGTATTGTCAGGGGTAAACAATCCTAGGGGAATGTTTGTAAAATAACTTGATTTTATCCCTTATAGAAATCCGCTTGGCCTAGCCAAGCGGATTTTTTGGTTTAAATGGGAGGGAATGGACCGCCCTAAAGGGATAGCCCGGTTGGATTAATATGATCTCGATACCATTCGTTTCTAAAAAATACTTACATTTATTTAAATATGTAAAGGGCATCGGGAGATGCCTTATCATTTAAATACCCAGAAAATTGAAAAACATCAGCTTATTACTTACAATCTTTACCCTTACGCTTTCCTGTGTTTTCGGGCAGCAGCAACAGCATAGCTTAAGCAAGGCGCATGATGAACTCTTGCGTAGCTTAAAGAAGGAGGTTGATCAGACTTGGATTAAGCCCAATCCTTCCTTGGAGAGGACTAAGCCCTCTTTTTTTAACCAGGCTAATGTGCAGGACTATTATATTGGACTTTTGCAGCTAAGTGGAGAATCTATTCCCTTTACATGGGATAATGACATCTCTTTGCTTGCTTATTTGTTGCGAAAAGATAGTAAAGTTAATCTGCAGCAGGGAGCTGCTGCAGATCAATACTTAAAAGGTACTAAGCTGACTTGGCAAAGGCCTGTCGATGGACTAGTATGGTTTAATAACAACAGCTATAAGACGGGCGTTGCTAATTGGCATTTGATTGGGGTTTCTGATTGTCCAGGGACCATTACATTTCCAACGCTATTTTTTAAAAAGGTTGTAGAGGTTCCGGATGCCCGAACTAATAGTATAACAGGCTTGGCAATCTTACCCTATAACGCCCTGTTTAAAATTGAAAGTGCGGAACTCGACCTAGCAACAACGGCTGGGCGTATACTTCAGGGTACGGGCTACGACCTGGATGCAGATGGGATTTATGATGTCTTTAGTTATTCGGAAGAGGTGGATGAAATCACAAGCTATAACAGGCTTTACATCAATGTAGCTGGAGAATGGAAATGTACCTGGATTAACTATAGTGAAGATTGTATCTAATACATCTCGCGAAAAATTCCTTAAGCACTAACAATTAAGAATTAATATAGGGTATGGACAGAACAACAACGTGTGGGGCGGTAGCCTATTTTAGGAATAGTATTAAGCAGGGTGATGTGGAAGCTGCCCTAAGCTGCTTTCATACGGATGCCGTATATATTGGCCGGGATGGTCAGGAGGCAAGAGGATTGGCTGCTATAAGACAGGCTATGCAGGGCTTATGCGCCTTGAGATTTAGTATAAAGGGTGCAGAACCTTTTATTACCCTAGTTGATAATCTAGCGATGTGGATGGATCAATGGGAGATGCAGGGCTTAACGCCTGATGGACAGCCTATACAGATGACCGGACATACGGCTTGTATTATGAAAAAGGATGTTCATGGCAATTGGTTATGGATGCTGGACAATCCTTTTGGATCAGCAGTTTTAAAGTAGGCTTTTGCGACAATGCCTGCTACTGCTTTTAGCAGAAGCCCGCTTATATTTCATCAAGAAAAATCCTTTAAATATTTCTTAAAGATTAAATAAAGCCTTATATTTAGGTTATAACCGCCACCTGTTTAAAAGGGAACAAGCAGTATACAGGGTATTGCGGAGCTTGTTCCTAGAGGTTCGAATCCTCGATTGCTTTGGTTGCACTATGAGCTGGAAATCCAGCATTTCAAACAAACGAAAAGGTGAAAAGCAGCGTAGTGATATGCGAGCTATGTATAAGTATGTAAAGCAGTGGATACCGCTTGGCCCATCGGACCTTGCTTAAATTGCTTTCCCTTGTATCTGGTGTTTTTCACCTTTTTAAATTAAAACGTTTAGAACTATGTTTAAGAAAAAGCTACAAGTTAAACCAAATACCATAGGCTACCTCTATAGAAGCAATGTCTTTGACCAGACGCTTAGTCCGGGGCATTATGAATTTTGGGATTTTAGCAATCGTCTTGAATTGTACAGCCTACCGACTACAAGTCGCTTCGCAACAGTCACCAATCAAGAGGTTTTGACTAAAGACAATATTGCATTGCGCTTCTCCTTTAATATAGTCTATAAGATTACCGATGGGCAGCAGCTCCTGACGCAGTTTTCTTTAGATGTGCATACGGATTCAATCCTGTATGCATTGGACAATCAAATCTGTAATATCGTCCAAGTCTTCTTTCGGGATCGAATTGCTGCGCTGGAGAGTGAATCCCTCAATGAGAAACGAGAAGAGCTTACGGAATTGAAAAGTGAGGCAATGCAAAACCAAGTGCTCCCTTTTGGGGTAATTATCGAGCAGGCACAGCTACGCGATATTACCTTTCCGAAAAATATTCAAGACCTTTTTGCTAAGCATTTAGAGGCTAAGATTCGGGCAAAGGCTGACTTAGAAAATGCTAGGACGGCGGTAGCTACCGCGCGCACTTTGAAAAATGCTTCTGAGCTTATGAAGGGGGATGAAAACATCAAGTTTTTCCAACTCCTGGAAACCATTAGCAAGATTGCCGAAAAGGGCAAGCATACCTTTACCATTGGGGATCTCTCGCAATTTGGGAAAAGTGATCTCGACAAGTAACTTCCGCTGCTGAACCTCATTTAGGTTTCTTATGCTTCCTAAATCATATTCTTGAAGGCTGTGTAGATCGACTACATCGCCTTTTTTGGCTATATGAACGCTAGTTTTGGCCTAAATCTTACAAATCAATTCCATAATTTCGTAACAAGTAGCTTGGATATTGTCCGCACATTTGTAATGTTAATTAAGCAATCGAGATATGTCGACAAATAAACACAAAGAAACCGTATATATACCCTTAGCAGATGTAGACAGTGAGCACTGCGCATTAATTGTGGAAAAGGGCTTAGCACAAGTGAAAGGCGTGGAAAATCCTAAGGTGGAAATAAACAACCGCAGGGCAGCGCTTACCATTGCCAGTAATGAAACTATTGGGGTGGCTGTGAAGGCCGTCAAAGATCTAGGTTATGGCGTGCCTACGGTCAAAAATAGCTTTCCAGTATTGGGCATGACTTGTGCATCCTGTGCTGGTTCTGCCGAAAGTATTGTAACACATGCCCCTGGCGTGGTCAATGCATCGGTCAACTTTGCAACAGGCAATCTTACGGTAGAATACCTGCCCAATATGACAGATGCGCTGAGCCTACAGAAGGCCGTGCAGGAGGTGGGCTTTGATCTGCTTATAGTTGAAGAGCATAAGCAACAAGAGTCTTTGGAAGCTATTCATGAGGAGAAATTTAGAAAGTTAAAATTTAAAACCATCTGGGCGGTTATCTTATCTATCCCGGTGGTTGCTATAGGCATGTTCTTTATGGATATTCCTTATGGCAATGAGATCATGTGGCTCTTCTCCACGCCGGTCGTTTTATGGCTAGGTAAGGACTTCTTTATAAATGCTTGGAAGCAGACAAAGCATCGCACCGCTAATATGGATACTCTAGTCGCATTGAGTACGGGTATAGCCTATCTCTTTAGTGTATTCAATATGCTATTTATGGACTTTTGGCATGCGCGCGGCTTGGAAGCACATGTTTATTTTGAAGCAGCCGCTGTAATTATCGCCTTTATTCTTTTAGGAAAATTATTGGAAGAAAAGGCTAAGGGAAATACCTCTACCGCCATTAAGAAGCTGATGGGCCTACAGCCTAAAACAGTGATACTGATGCTTGCCGATGGGACTGAAAAGCAAATCCCTATAGAGGAAGTACAAGCTGGGGATACTATCCTTGTCAAGCCAGGTGAGAAAATAGCAGTAGACGGTATTGTTACGGCTGGAAGCTCTTATGTGGATGAAAGTATGCTTAGTGGAGAGCCTGTTCCGGTCTTAAAAACGGAAAATGAAAAGGTTTTTGCGGGTACTATCAATCAGAAGGGCGGCTTCCAATTCCAAGCCGTTAAGGTAGGCAAGGAAACTATGCTGGCGCAAATTATTAAGATGGTGCAGGATGCGCAGGGTAGTAAAGCTCCTGTGCAGAAGCTTGTCGACAAGATTGCAGGCATCTTTGTGCCTGTGGTGATCGTTATAGCGCTTGTTACCTTTGCGGTATGGTGTATCCTAGGTGGAGACAATGCGGTTGTTCAAGGCTTGTTGGCTGCCGTTACGGTCTTGGTGATTGCTTGTCCATGTGCATTGGGATTAGCTACTCCGACAGCCATTATGGTTGGGGTAGGCAAGGGAGCTGAAAGCGGAATTCTGATTAAGGATGCGGAAAGCTTAGAACTAGCGAAAAAGGTTACGGCTGTGGTACTGGATAAAACGGGTACCATTACCGAAGGAAGACCTGAGGTGACAGCAGTACAGTGGTTGCATGCAGATGATAGCAGTAAGGGCATCTTATTAAGCATTGAAAAGCAGTCTGAGCATCCTTTAGCTGAAGCTGTTGTGAAATATTTGAAAGGCGCGGAAAGTAGTAATTTAAACCGCTTTGAGAGTATTACTGGCAAGGGGGCTAAAGCGGACTACCAAGGCGAAACCTACTTTGTGGGGAATATGAAGTTGATGCTTGAAAATAATATTAATATTTCCGAAAGCCTGCAAACACATGCGGTGCAATGGGGCAAGGAAGCAAAGACGGTTATTTGGTTTTCAAATAGTAGCGAAGCCCTGTCTGTGATTGCTATTGCGGATAAGATTAAGGCGACCTCGCAGCAGGCAATTAAGGAGATGCAAGCTATGGGTATTGACCTGTACATGCTTACAGGGGACAATGAGGCAACAGCAAAAGCTATTGCTAATCAGACAGGCATACAGCATTACAAGGCGGAGGTTATGCCACAAGACAAGGCCGACTTTGTTAAAGAGCTGCAAAGACAAGGCAAGGTTGTGGCTATGGTCGGGGATGGTATAAATGATAGTACTGCGCTGGCTACGGCTGATGTGAGTATTGCGATGGGCAAAGGAAGTGATATTGCGATGGATGTAGCTAAGATGACGATTATTTCTTCTGATCTCACGAAGATACCGCAGGCTATTCAATTGTCTAAACAGACCGTTGCAACGATTAAACAGAATTTATTCTGGGCGTTTATTTACAACCTGATTGGGATTCCTTTAGCTGCTGGGGTACTCTATCCAATCAATGGATTCCTACTGGACCCGATGATTGCTGGAGCGGCCATGGCGCTGAGTAGTGTCAGTGTGGTCACAAATAGTTTACGCCTGAAGTGGAAAAAATAAGATAAGTTTAGCGGTTGGGTCTTTAGTGTCCTAGCTGCTAACCTTTAATTAAGCATACAATTGGAGTAGCACTGTAAATTTTACAAATTAATTCCAAAATAACGTAAGTCTTAAGAGGATGTAATTAGGCAAATTTGTAAGGGTTATTAATGATTTATAAATAAACAATAAGATGGAAGATAAACAATTTCAATTCAAGACAAATATCAATTGCGGAGGCTGCGTTACAAAAGTAACTCCTTTTCTTAATCAGGCTGAAGGCGTTTGCCATTGGGAAGTAGATACGACCGGGAAAGATAAGGTGCTTACCTTAGTCTCTAAAGGTATCACGGAAGCGGAAGTAATTGCTACAATTGAAAAAGCTGGCTTTAAGATTGAGCCGCTTGCGTAATTTGTCTGTTCTATTAAAAGCCCTAA
>JASLCA010000371.1 GCA_030146225.1 Sphingobacterium sp.
CTTGGGCATTGACCTTACAGCGCGTGACCTACAGACTAGCCTAAAGGAGAAAGGGCTTCCTTGGGAATTAGCAAAGGCCTTTGACCATTCAGCGGTAGTTAGCAAGATGTACCCCTTGGATCACTTTAAAGACCTTAAAGACACCAACTTCAGTCTACATAAAAACGGCATCCCTGTACAAGTAGGAAATACCAAGGACATGATCTTTGATATTGAATCTTTAATTGCCTTTGTGACACAGTATATCACTGTAAAAAAAGGCGATCTAATCTTTACAGGCACCCCAGTCGGGGTCGGCCCAATCGCTATAGGCGACAAGTTTGAGGGCTTTATTGAAGAACAATCCATGCTAACCTGCCAAATAAAATGATGATGAAAAAATACACATCCATGCTCCTTGGCTGTGCACTGTCCTTCACGGCTGTGTATGCACAGAAAACTGCTATTATAACCTCAAGAGACTACCCACAAGGCTATTTCCGAAATCCCTTAAATATAGCGATGGATGCCTCTGGAACATTTGGCGAATTGAGATCCACGCACTTTCATGCCGGCGATGACTACCGTACCCAGCAGCGCATTGGCCTTCCACTACATGCGGCAGCTGATGGCTTTGCCTCGCGGGTGCGCGTACAAATTGGGGGCGGGGGCAATTCCGTCTATATTGATCATCCAAATGGCTTCACCACGGTATACCTGCATATGGATGGCTTTAACGATGCCCTTACAGCTATTATACGTGCCGAGCAATACAAGCAACAGCGATTTGATGTAGACATCAACCTGACTGCGGATCAAGTCCGCCTAACAAAGGGACAATACATCGGAGATGCCGGCAATACTGGTGGATCGGGCGGCCCCCATCTACACTTCGAGATTCGAGATACCAAGTCCCAAAACCCGCTTAACCCACAACTCTTTGGGCTAAAGTTTACGGATAATTTCAATCCAACCATCAATGGCATTATGCTCTATAGCCTTAATGACCCCATCTTCTCTGAGAACAGCATACGTCAGCCCTTAGCGGTAAAAAGCATTGGCTCGGGTAAGTACAGCTTGGTAAATGCCGGACCAGTAGCCGTGCAAGGCGCATTTGGCTTAGGGATTAATACCGTGGATAGGCATCGTGCAGGAGGCTTCACAAATGGGGTGTACTCCATAGAGCTCTTTATAGATGGGGAAGCTATTTCTACTGTAGTTTTTGAAGAATTAGACTTTAACAACTCCCGGGCTATACATTCCTACTTGGATTATCCACATTGGAAAAAGACGAAAGCGAAGTACCAGAAAAGCTTTAAAGACCCCGGAAACCCCATCGCTATCTTTAAAATCCTAAAGGATCGCGGCGTGCTAGCCTTGGAAGAACCTCGGGTATATGATGCGAAATATGTGGTTAAGGATGTAGCAGGCAATTGCAGCGAATTAAACTTTAAGATTCAGAACAACCCTATCCCTCCTGCTGCGGCTCCTATACGTCAGGGCGAGCTCTTTGCGTACAACAAAGTCAACAGCTTCGAACAGTCAGATATAAAGGTAAATATACCCGTCGCTGTGCTTTATGATGACCTGGACTTCCGCTACAGCAAAGCTGCTCAACCAGCAAATGCCTATTCGCCAACGCATCGGGTACACAATAGCTTTACGCCCTTGTTTAGCAGTTACAATCTTAGCATAAAGCCAACCAATCTGCCTGCTCATCTGGAAAGCAAGGCCTTAATTGCCTCTGCCGAAAATGGCGCTGAGGGCGGTAAATTTGAAAATGGTTGGGTTTCGGTCAACACCCGAAACTTTGGAAACTTTTATGTAGTGGTGGATACCATCGCGCCCAGCATCACGGCCCGCAATATGAGCCCCGGTAAAAACCTAGCTGCTCAAAGCAAGATTGACTTTACCATAGCCGACAATTTCTCCGGCATACAATCTTTTAATGCCTATATTGATGACAAGTGGGTGCTGATGGAATATGACTCCAAAAACAAACACCTATGGCATAGGTTTGACCCTAGCCTGGCTAAGGGCACACATACCTTTAAGCTTGTCGTTACTGACTGGAAGGACAATGAAAAGGTATATCAAGCTACATTTAGCAAATAGTATTTATCTTAAAAAAGTAAGAGCATGACAACATTGGAAATAGGTGCTAAAGCACCAGCAATAAGCGCAAAGAACCAAGCCGGTGAAACCATAAATCTATCGGACTACCTGGGCAAGAAGGTTATCCTGTATTTTTACCCAAAGGACAATACCCCAGGTTGTACCACCGAAGCCTGTAACTTCCGCGACAATTATCAGTCACTTTTAAAGGATGGCTTTGAGGTTATTGGGGTAAGTACAGACAGTGAGCAATCCCACCAGAAATTCATTAGTAAATTTGAATTGCCCTTTAACCTACTTGCTGATGAAGACCAAAAGATTGTAAATGACTATGGCGTATGGGTAGAGAAAAACATGTACGGCAAGAAGTATATGGGCACAGCAC
Source organism: Sphingobacterium sp. (assembly GCA_030146225.1). Lineage (GTDB taxonomy): Bacteria > Bacteroidota > Bacteroidia > Sphingobacteriales > Sphingobacteriaceae > Sphingobacterium. The sequence goes on from JASLCA010000371.1 coordinate 2,480, forward strand.
GTACCACCTTTATCATCGATGAAGAAGGGCTTATACAGCACATAATCAAAAAAGTAGACAACAAAAATGCAACCCAACAAATTCACGACTTATTAGCAGGATAAGTCAGTCGAATCCATTATATTTGCGATTATGAGCAAGCAAACAGACGATTTTTTTAAAAGCATAATATCGCATGCCAAGGAGTACGGTTTTGTATTCCCTTCGAGTGAAATTTATGACGGCTTAAGTGCCGTTTATGATTACGGTCAATTAGGTTCTGAATTAAAGAATAACCTAAAGACCTATTGGTGGAAATCCATGGTGCAATTGAATGAGAATATTGTGGGGATTGACTCCGCTATATTTATGCACCCTTCAACATGGAAAGCTTCCGGACACGTGGATGGATTTAGCGATCCCATGATTGACAATAAAGATTCCAAGAAACGTTACCGTGCAGATCAATTAATCGAAGATAAGATTGAACGCTACGAAAAAGACGGGAAGTCAGATAAAGCAACACAACTACAACAAGACCTGGATGATGCCCTTAATGCGGATGATTTAGCTCGCTTAAAGGCTATTATTGAGGAACATAATATTGTATGCCCAGTCTCAGGCACAAAAAACTGGACTGATGTACGTCAGTTCAACCTCATGTTTGCAACCCAGATGGGGGCCATGGCTGATGGTGCTGAGCAAGTATATTTACGTCCAGAAACAGCGCAAGGGATTTTTGTTAACTTCCTAAATGTGCAGAAGACAGGCCGTATGAAAATTCCATTCGGAATTGCTCAAATCGGAAAGGCCTTCCGGAATGAAGTTATCGCGCGTCAGTTTATTATGCGTATGCGTGAATTCGAGCAGATGGAGATGCAATTCTTTGTGCGTCCTGGGACAGAGATGGAATGGTACAAGAAATGGAAAGAGACCCGCTTGCAATGGCATCTATCTTTAGGCGCTGACAATGCGAAATATCGCTTCCATGACCATGCTAAGTTAGCACACTATGCCAATGCTGCGGTAGATATTGAATATGAATTCCCATTTGGCTTTAAAGAGGTTGAGGGTATACACTCCCGTACAGACTTTGACTTAAAGCAACATCAAGAATTCTCTAAAAAGAAATTACAGTATTTCGATCCAGAAATCAACCAGAACTATATCCCTTATGTGGTAGAAACCTCGGTGGGCTTAGATCGTTTATTCTTAACGGTTCTTGCCAATTCCCTGGTACAAGAAGACTTGTCTACAGCAGAAAAACAAGATTCCCGCGTGGTACTAAAGTTTCACCCAGCTATCGCACCTGTAAAAGCAGCTGTCTTGCCTTTGACCAAGAAGGATGGCCTGCCAGAGAAAGCGCGTGAAATTATGGCGAAACTAAAATTGGATTTCAATATTCAATATGATGAGAAAGATGCAATCGGGAAACGTTACCGTCGTCAAGATGCGATCGGAACGCCTTACTGTATTACAGTTGATCACCAGACATTGGAAGACAATACAGTTACTATTCGTCACCGTGATAGCATGCAGCAAGAACGGGTGAATATTGCCGAATTGACAACGATTGTGGGCGATTTAGTAAGCATGAAAAGTCTATTGGAAAAACTAGGCTAAGGCTAATAATCTTAAAATATACATAAGCTGTCCCCTAAAAGGACAGCTTATTTTGTTTAGAAGGCTATCTCGTGAGTCCCATCCCATGCTTCATTTAATCGGATGGAAAAATTAGTCGCTACATCCTCTCCTGCAAGGAGCGCACCCCGAAATACCAGCTGTACATTGTTCCGCATCAGGCTCTCCACAGTAAAGCTCCGTACTAAGCTTCCTTGCTGATCAAATACTTCCAATGCATAAGCCACCGGCTTTGCGGAAGGCAAGATGCCCATAAATTGGTTAAAGACAAGTGTATTGGGCGCATCTTGAAAATCCATAAACTGTATCCCGGAATTATCCGTCACGGGATTAGTTACTGTTCCATTAAAGGGCGCATAGATAAATGGCATATGTAAAGGCTTTAGTTCTATACGCGCAATGCTAGATAGCCGATGCGTATCTGTAAATTCAAACCTAACCTGACTGTAGAGTCTTCCTAAAAGTAAGTCCAACTCCATATCTCCTTGCACATCAAAATCACTTTGTAGCGCAAAAACCTGCGCTTGATAATTGGAAAACAGATTGGCTATATAAAAACCGGAAGCATGCAGCGCATAGGGCATGCTCAGCAAGG
>JASLCA010000398.1 GCA_030146225.1 Sphingobacterium sp.
ATTTGTCCATTGGTTGAGTTGATTATCCGCTTGGGTTGCTTGTAGTTTATAGAATTCCTCACCTATAAACTCACTGTTGTACGGAAGTGAAGCAACCACTCCTGTTACTTGAACTTGCAGACTGTCTTGCTGATTAAATATATAAATTAAGGGCTTGCCTATAATATCTGCTGGTTTTAAGTTAGGAAAGTACAATTTGGCTTTCTTCTCTGTAAGAATAACATCATTTGGGTTTTTTAAGGCAGTTTCTTTGTGGCCAGCTAACCAGGTATAGGGAAGCATTTCAAAATAGGCGGAATCGGTCTGGATGACACCTTGTTGGGTAAAGTTTAAATCCTCTCTTTTCTGGGCGACTTGGTCATATGCTGGTACTATAACAGCTTGCGTATAGCTTTGGAAGACGGCTATTGAAGTTTTTAATTCCTTAAAGTCTTCCCGCATGGTAAAATAGATGGGTCTGGATATCCCACTATTGTAGCTTGTCTGATCTTCCGTTTGGAATTTTGTAAACAACCTATAGGTGTTTTCCTTATTGGGCATATTGTGCTCAAAGCTTAGTTCATAACTTACATACTTGTAAATAATCCAACAGGCACTTATGCCGATAGTTAAGCCTAGAATGTTTAAAAATGAAAAGAGCTTGTTGCGAAGTAGTTGTCGACTGCTGTTTTTAAAAATTATCCACATAGTTTCGATGCTGGTTAAATTACAAATTCTTGGGTTTTAAAGCCGATTTATAAAGGGCAATTTTTCCGCCAGATATTTAAGGTTCTTTAAGTGAGCGTTTTAGCTAAAGTTAGCGCTGTTCATTATCGGACAGTCCTGTTCGCAAGCGTACATGCTACTGCTCTTGCGCAGAGGCAAAGCTATTTGATATTTCTTTATTGCAGCGCCTATTGTAGCTGTGGCTAAAGATTATTTTTATACGTGCTATGCGTGGGTGTTAAAGCTATTGCTTGGCTTGCTGAACTCCGCGAACTTTAGGGCGGCCGTTAATCCCGCTAAATTACAGGCATTAAGCCTTCAAAGGCATTGGTTTAACAAAAAAAATAATGAAAAGATAAGAAAAAAGCTTTTCTTTACGGATTGAATGAATAGCATACATGTTAACTAACCAACCACTATCTAAAATATGGAAAATGTAATTAAAACCATTTCTAATTTTGTCTGGAGCGACTTCTTTATCTATTTATGCCTTTTTACGGGCTTGTATTTTTCGATAAGGACTGGTTTTCTTCAGATTCGCTATGTGCGTGAGATGTCAAACCTCTTGTTTGCTAAGCGTTCTTCAGACAAAGGGATTTCTTCTTTTCAAGCATTTGCATTGGCCATATCGGGTCGGGTAGGTACCGGAAATATTGTTGGGGTTGCTACTGCCATATATATGGGTGGGCCTGGTGCCGTGTTTTGGATGTGGACTATTGCCTTTCTAGGTTCGGCTTCTGCATTTATAGAAGCTACCTTAGGGCAGTTGTATAAGCAGGAAATTAATGGGGAATACCGTGGTGGACCTGCCTATTATATTGAAAAGGGCTTGGGGGTTAAATGGTATGCTGTTTTATTTGCGGTGGTAACAATTGTAAGTACGGGCTTTCTATTGCCTGGTGTGCAGAGTAATGCTATTAATGGCACGATTAGCAATGCCTTCGCTTATCAGAATAGCATTGTGCCAATCTTGGGCTTTGACTTTCCGCTGAGCTGGGTGGGGATTGCGGTTGTATTGCTGTTGTCGATGATTATTATTGGTGGCGTGAAGCGCTTAGGACAGGCTTCAGAGTATATCGTGCCTTTTATGGCTGGAGCGTATATCTTAATGGCGGTTATTATTATTGCCTTAAACTTCACGCAGATCCCTGCTGTTTTTAAACTTATTTTCTCTTCTGCTTTCAATCTGGACGCCACCTTTGGGGGAGTCTTTGGGATGGCTATCGCTTGGGGAGTTAAGCGCGGTATTTATTCAAATGAAGCTGGTCAGGGTACCGCACCACATGCGGCTGCGGCGGCCAATGTATCGCATCCAGCGCAACAAGGATTGGTACAAGCATTTTCGGTGTATGTGGATACCTTATTTGTATGTACCGCAACTGCACTGATGATTCTCTTTACGAACTCATTTAATACGGCTGCAACCTTTGATAAGTCTGGAAAGGCTATTAGCTATGTTGCGGAACATGTCCCAGGCATGACTGCTGATAATTTTACACAGGCAGCGGTGTCTCATCATTTTCCTGCTATTGGACATCAGTTTGTGGCGATTGCCTTATTCTTCTTCGCCTTTACGACGATTATGGCTTATTACTATTATGCAGAAACAAACATCACCTATATATTTAAAGGTAAGCGAATGGGCTTCTTTATCTGGGTGCTGCGGGCAGGATTCTTGACGGCAACTTATTTTGGAACGGTTAAGACAGCTACGCAGGCTTGGGATCTGGGAGATATTGGGGTGGGCTTAATGGCCTGGGTCAATATAATTGCGATACTGTTAATGAGTAAGACCGCACTCAAGGTATGGGATGATTACAAAAAGAAAAGAAAGGCAGGCATTAAATCCCCTAGCTTTAATGCGAAAGAATTGGGTATTAAGAATGCTGATTTTTGGGATAAGTAAAAGAAAATAAAAATAGTTAAGGGGATTTATTCCCCTTTTTTTATGGCTTTAATCGTAAAAAGCCTTTATTGTTCGTAATTATAAGCTATTTTTGCTTTTTGTTATACAAAAGGAAAGTTAAGCAAGTCCTGAACAAGTAGTTGCAAATATCATAATAAATGCAATAACTGCAAGTAGGAGAAAGGTGGTTAGTGGAGTTCTTTTCATAATATGCTCTTAATAAACTGTAAACCGAGATGCAAAATGCGTGCCTGTTTTAATGTTTTCTTTTATTTAAATTAACATTAGCTTAATAATAATGTTTTGTAAGTAATAATTTAATCGATCTGCAATCAATCTATCTAAAATAAAACCTGTACATGCATAAGGGAAGTTTCTTGGCTTTGATGCCGTTAATCGTGTTTGTAACTTTGTATTTCTCTGGATCACTGTACCTTGGGGATTTCTATGCAATACCTGCACTTGTTATATTTGTGTTCTCACTTTTTGTGGCCTTTCTTCAGTTTCCTAAAGTTTCTTTTTCTGAAAAGGTTAAAAGCTTTGCCCGTGGATCAGGGGATGAGAATATTCTTATTATGATTCTTATCTTTCTCTTAGCCGGAGGCTTTAGTAGTGTTACCAAAGAGATAGGAGCGATAAGCTCCACCATTAATTTTGCATTAACCTATATCAGTACCGATTTTATTATTGCAGGCTTGTTCCTTGTCGCCTGCTTTATCTCAACATCCTTGGGAACCTCGGTGGGTACAATTGTAGCTCTGGCACCTATAGCAGTTGGTTTGGAAAGTAGTATTCCAGGCGTTATGGGGATGGCACTAGCCGCTGTAATTGGGGGTGCTATGTTTGGAGATAACCTTTCCTTTATTTCGGATACTACCATTGCTGCAACCCGTACGCAGGGCGTGGGCATGCGGGAGAAGTTTAAAGTCAATTTTAGGATTGTTTTTCCGATGGCTATTCTCTGTGTGCTAATCTACTGGTGGCTTGGTTATCAAAGTTTTTCTTCAATAGCAGATCTGCAAGTGGGCGATTATGAGTTGATTAAGGTGGTTCCTTATGCCTTGGTTTTTCTGCTAGCCTTGATCGGGATTAATGTGATATGGACCTTAGGAATTGGTATACTTTCGGCTATGTTTATAGGCTTTGCTACTACATCCATAGACTTTATTGGTTCCTTGCAAGCGACCAATGCAGGCTTTGCAGGCATGTTTGAGCTTAGTATTCTCTGCTTAATTATTGGGGGAGTGGTCGGTGTAATTCGATTGAATGGTGGGATTGATTTTTTGCTTTATCAGGTTAGCAAGCGAGCTAAATCCGGTAAGTCGGCTGAGATTGGGATTGCAATAATGACATTCTTAGTGGATATATGTATTGCCAATAACACCATTGCTATTGTTATTGTAGGGCCTTTGGCCAAGGAGATTGGGGATAAGAACAATGTGGAGCCCAAGCGTGTTGCAAGTATATTGGATACAATCTCTTGTTGTGCACAAGGATTAATCCCTTACGGTGCTCAAATGCTTGCAGCTTTAGCAGCTGCCAAACTGTACTTTGACCAACAGGGCAATCCAGAGGCTATGCTATCGCCCTTAGCTGTCATGAAGTATCTTTATTACCCTGTATTAATAGGGGTTGCTACCTTGTTGTTTATA
>JASLCA010000012.1 GCA_030146225.1 Sphingobacterium sp.
CAGCTCCTACTACAATTACATTATATTTATTAAACATGCTGTTTTTATTGTATTGTTCCACGTGAAATAAATTAAATGTTTCACGTGGAACAACTGTTTCTTATAGATATTCCGCAAGTGCCAACCAGCGTTCGGACTTGTTGTTTACGGATTCTTTTATGTTTTCAATTTCAGCAGCAATCTCCATTAGTTTTTGGTGATCGCTACAATTATTAAGCTCCTTTGTTTTGCTTTCCAGTAGCTCTTCTAAGCTAGCTATCTCCTTCTCTAAGCCCTCATATTCCATCTGCTCTTTGTAGGTCAGTGTTTTCTTTTCCGTTGGACTGCTGGCTTTGTTTACGGGTGTATTAGCTTTTTCTTTCTCTAGCTCCTTCTTGTCTTTTAGGTCTGTTTCAATCTCTGTTTTATAATCGGCATAGTTGCCATTATAAATTCTTACGCTTCCATTTCCTTCAAAAATAAAGAGCTGCTCGGTAAGTTTGTCAATTAAATACCGGTCATGGGATACAAGCATTAATACACCTGGGTAGTTCTCTAAAAACTCTTCTAATACATTTAGTGTGTCGATATCCAAATCGTTGGAAGGCTCATCTAGGATTAAGAAGTTTGGATTACTCATTAAGACGCGCATAAGCTGAAGTCTTTTCTTCTCCCCTCCACTTAGCTTGCTGACTACCGCATACTGCTTTTCTGGTGGGAAGAGGAAGAGTGTGAGTAGTTGAGATGCTGTAATCACATCTTTGTTGGCCATCTCAATATAATCTGCGACATTTTTCACGACATCAATAACGCGGTCCTCATCTTGAAACTCTAGTCCACCTTGTTTGTAATATCCAAACTTTGTCGTCTCTCCTACTTCTATGGTTCCTGCGTCTGGATCTGCAAGCCCAGTTAATAAATTGAGGAAGGTAGATTTTCCTGTTCCGTTCTTGCCGGCAAGTCCTATTCTATCTCCTTTTTTAAAGGTGTAACTAAAGTCTGTTATCAGGATATTGTCCCCATAGGATTTAGATACATTGTCCAGTTCTATAATTTTGGATCCTTGACGACTCACCTTTACGGAGAGTTGTACCAGATCTTTTCCCTGTGGGCCTTTTGCTTTGTCTTCTAATTCATAGAAGGCTCCGATCCTAGCTTTGGATTTTGTTCCCCTAGCTTTTGGCATTCTGCGCATCCACTCTAGCTCCTTGCGCAACAGGTTTCTGGCTTTGTCAGCCATGGCCACATCTATGCTTTCGCGCTCGGCTTTCTTCTCTAGGAAATAGGTGTAGTTCCCTTTGTAGGAATACATATTTCCTTTATCAAGCTCTCGAATCTCATTACAGATATTGTCTAAGAAATACCTATCGTGGGTTACTAGCAGGACGGTTTTATTGCCTGTTGTTAAAAGCTTTTCTAACCATTCAATGGTTTCTATATCCAAGTGGTTGGTAGGCTCATCCAAGATATAGACATCAGGCTCGTCAATAAGTAGCTTTGCCAGGGAGAGTCTTTTTTTCTGACCTCCAGATAGACTATGGATGTCCTGTTCGAAATTTGAAATTTGGAGTCTGTTCAGAATTGTTTTAATATCATGCTCATACTCCCAGGCCTCCATCTCTGTTAGCTTGTCCGTAAGATCTGCTAATTTATCATGGTCGATATCTTCGCTATTTAACAAAAGCTCATACTCCTTAATAAGTTGCTGTTGCTCATTGTCTGAACTGTAAATAAAGTCATTTACGGTTTTCATGCCTGTGAAATCTGGTTCCTGGGCTAAAACACCGATACGAATTCCTTTTTCTTTTACCACTTTGCCATCACTGGGGATAACAATTCCTGCTAATATTTTTAAAAGGGTGGATTTACCTGTACCATTGACGCCTACCAATGCAACTCTATCGCCTTTTTGTAAAGCAAAATGTAAGTTCTTGAATAACCACCTATCATTGTACGAATGACTAACCTGTTCTGTTGCTAAAATGCTCAATTCTATAAAGTATTAAAAATCAATAAGTTGTAATCTGTTTAAATAAATATACTTCCCAATTCCTTGGCCTTGAGGAGTTTACTGCCTCCAAGGCATGGAAATGAAATAATTTGCTGTTGTGAAAAAGAGCCTGTTTAAAAGATGATTTTCGGACAAGGCACAGAATCCCAAGCACAAAAATAAATAAATATTCGTGGGAAACAGTATTATGTGCATGAATCCTAGGGAGAAATTACAAAGGAATTAGAATCTTAGTTTAGTTTAAAGGTTGCAATCAAGTTGAAGCGGGGTATGTCAACGATAAATGTTTCCTGATCAACTTCCTTTTGCATGGCATAATGGCCTTGCATATAGCCCATTTCACTATTTAGGTTGCAGCCAGAAACATATTGATAGGTCGCGCCGGGGACCAGTATAGGCTTCTCCCCTACAACGCCCTCGCCATCAACTTCTTTATGTAAGCCTATGGCATCGAAAATATCCCAATGTCTGGATATTAATTGAATGGTATTGCTGCTCAGGTTTTCTATAGTTATCTGATAAGAAAACATAAAGTGGAGCTTCTCTGGATTGGAGTACTCGGGTTGATATATAACATCAACGGAAACCTTGACGCCGGCTGTGATTTGTGTAGTCATTGGAATACAAAGATATTAATCTACAGCAAATTATTCATAATCTTATGAAAGATCAAATTTTCTTTCAAATAGTTTAGCTGTTTAAGACTCGTATGATTTTTTATTTTAGTAATTTTGGATATGGCAGCAGGATCATTGTATCTCATTCCAGTTCCTTTGGCGGAAGGCATGGAAAAATCATCTTACACATTACTACATTCGGAAGTTATCAATAGCATTGATGAGTATGTTGTAGAAAATGAAAAGGTCGCGCGTAAATTCTTAAAGCAGGCAGGGCTTAATACTCCACAGTCCGCCTTGAAATTCCATGACTATGGAAAGCATGTTCGCGAGCGTGTAAATTATAATGAAGTTTTTGCAGGGGTACTTGCCGGAAAAGATATGGGCCTTATGTCTGATGCAGGCTGTCCTGCTGTGGCAGATCCTGGAGCAGACGTTGTAGCCGAAGCGCATAAAAGAGGAATAAGGGTTATCCCCTTGGTGGGACCTAGTTCAATTTTGTTGGCACTTATGGCTTCTGGATTTAGTGGGCAGAAGTTTGCTTTTCATGGCTACCTGCCTATTGATAAGCAGGCGCGCAGCCAGAAGATTAAAGAGTTGGAATCGCAGTCATTGCGAGAGCAGCAGACGCAAATCTTTATTGAAACTCCCTTTCGGAACCCGGCCCTCTTTGAGGAGCTCTTACGCACGGCAAAGCCACAGACAAAACTTTGTGTAGCCTGCAATGTAACAGCGCCCGATGAGTTTATATTAACTCTTCCGATTTCGGACTGGAAGAATAAGAAGCTAGACCTTCATAAAAAGCCAACGATATTTTTATTATTTAGTAATTAATAAGCCCATGCTTGAAAATCTACCTGAAGGTATAACAGAAGAATTATTAATTTATGCCCTGATTGCTGTGGGCTTGTTTGTGCTTGCTTGGCTGTTTTTTGGGTATACGATATACAGTACGTTGAAATTAATTAAAAAAGAGAATCAATGTATTTTACCTAATCAAGCTTGGTTTGTGGCGCTCCCATTTTTTAATATTTATTGGAATTTTGAGGTGGTGAAGCGCTTGGCTGACTCTTTGAATAATGAGTTTTACGATCGACAGATAGAGACTGAAGAAAACCCGACAAGGCGAGCAGGACAAATGTTTGCGTGGTCGTTTTTAATTACCAATATTCCCTTGCCTGCAATGATGACCTTAACGGTTCGACTGTTGAGCCTTGTTTATTTTGTCACCTACTGGGTGAAGGTGGCGCAGCACAAAAGATTATTAAAGCTGCATATCGCGCATTATGGCATGGAGTATACAGCAATAGAAAAGGAGGAAAATGAAAATTAGTGAACTGACAAATTATTTGGAACAGATTGCCCCCCTATCCTATCAAGAGTCTTATGACAATTCTGGATTAATTGTTGGGGATCCTAATCAAGAGATTAGCAAGGCCCTGGTGACCTTGGACTGCACCGAAGATGTGGTCGATGAAGCAATTCGGAAGGGCTGTGACATTATTGTAGCGCATCATCCCATTGTATTTGAGGGCTTGAAAAAGTTTAATGGGAAGAACTACGTGGAGAGGGTTGTTTTAAAGGCTATTAAGCATAATATTGCTTTGTATGCAATTCATACCAACCTGGACAATGTTTTAGGCGGTGTAAATAGTAAAATTGCAGCGAAGCTGGGCTTGGCAAATACGGCGATCTTAAGTCCTAAAACGGGCCTGCTAAAGCAATTGAGTGTGTATGTGCCTCGCAGTCATGTGGAAGCGGTGCGTAGCGCTTTGTTTGAGGCCGGCGCAGGCGCTATTGGGCAGTACGATGAGTGTAGCTACAATACTGCAGGTTATGGCACCTTTCGGGGGCTAGCAGGAGCGAATCCTACTGTTGGTGAAGTTGGACAGCAGGAAAGGGTGGAAGAGACCAAGATTGAAGTGGTTTATCCAGCGTTTAAGGAGCGGGCTATCCTTGTGGCCATGTATGCCGCACATCCTTATGAGGAGGTGGCACATCATATTTTGACAACAGAAAATGCAATACATGCGGTGGGCTCAGGAATTATCGGTAATTTGCCAAAAGGGATGCCGGAACTCGAGTTTTTAGCTTATTTAAAGGATAAGTTAAAGCTAAAGGTAATTCGGCATACGCAATTCTTGGAGAAGGAAGTTAATCGGGTTGCTATATGTGGCGGCGCGGGGGGCTTTCTCTTAAAAGATGCAAAGCGTTCAGGGGCTGATGTATTTGTGACAGCAGATTACAAATATCATGAGTTTTTTGATGCAGAAGAAGAAATAATCATTGCCGATATCGGACATTTTGAAAGTGAACAATTTACACAAGAATTATTAATGGAAATAATACGGAAAAAATTTGTTAACTTTGCTGTCCTATTGACAGAAATAGACACAAATCCTATAAATTACTACAGTTAATGGAACAAACCGTAGAACAAAAGTTAAAAGCAATATGGGCTCTACAGTCCGTACATTCTAAAATAGATAAGATTCGCCAAGTAAGGGGAGAATTACCTATTGAAGTTGCTGATCTTGAAGACGAGATTGCTGGTCTTGATACGCGTATTGAAAAAATTAGAACAGATCTAGATGATTTAGAAGATTCTATCGTTAAGCGTAAAAACATGATCAAAGATGCTCAATCGGCCATTAAAAAGTACGATGGGCAACTTGGCGAGGTTAAAAACAACCGTGAATACGATGCTATTTCTAAAGAGATAGAGATTCAAGGGTTGGAAATCCAAGTTTGTGAGAAGCGTATTCGTGAAGCTGAGTTTGAAATTAAAAATAAAACAGAAGTTTACGAGACGACCTTACAAAATCTAGGCTACAGCAAAGAAGAGTTAGAAGGCAAGAAGAAAGAATTAGAAACGATCACTTCGGAGACAGAAAAAGAAGAAAATGCTTTGTTAGAAAAAGCGGCAGTTGTCGAGAAGAAAAACGAAGAGCGCCTGTTAAAGGTATACTCTAAGTTGCGTAACTCTTTCAGAAATGGTCTTGCTGTTGTATCAATAGAGCGCGATAGTTGCTCTGGATGTTACAACAAAATACCACCTCAATTGCAATCTGAGATTCGTCAACGTAAAAAAATCATTATCTGCGAACACTGCGGAAGAGTGATTGTTGATGAAGAAATCGTTCTAGAAGAAGAGCAAGGTTAAGAAAAAAATTATAAGCAAAGCGGCCCTAACAGGTCGCTTTTTTTTTGTGCAACATCTCTGATATAATGATTTAGTGATGGTTATTTAAGCTATTTTTGGGCATAAATCAGCTATCATTCTAAATGAATAAAGTATTTTCAAGAATTTTAAAAACATTTGTTTTTTCAGGTGTACTATTCTCTGTTGCCCAGGCGCAACAAGAAACCCTGTTATTAAGAAGTCCCAGCATTAGTGACAAACACATCTCGTTTGTATATGGTGGTGATATTTGGATTGCAGACAAGTCAGGGGCCAACCCAAGACGTTTGACCACCAATCCAGGTGTAGAGCAAAACCCTGTTTTCTCGCCAGATGGCAAAAACATTGCCTTTACAGGTAATTATGATGGGAATACGGATGTTTATGTCGTATCCATTCAAGGTGGAGCACCCAAAAGAGTTACCTACCACCCTACTGCCGATGTACTCCGCGGCTGGTTGAACAACAATGAAGTTTATTTTACAAGTACGCGTGAGTTTACCTATTCATTAGGTTCTCGCTTGTATAAAAGTGCTGTCAGTGGGGAATCAGCAAGTCCCTTAATGATGCCAGAGGCTCATCAAGGTAGTCCTTCTGCAGATGGCCGTTACTGGGCATATATTAAGAATGGCGATCCTACCGAACGGGATCGCGTTGCCTTTAAGCGATACCGTGGTGGTGGCATGCCTTCCATCTGGATCTTTGATACGCAAACCAAGGATGTAGAGATTATCCCGGGCGAGCAGAGCAATGATGTGAAGCCAGTATGGTTGGGCGACAAGGTATACTTCTTGTCGGACAGAGAAAAGACGGTTAATATCTTTGCTTATGATACCAAAAGTAAGAAAGTTGAAAAACTAACCAACTATAAGGATTACGATGTAAGAACTTTAAGTGGGGTAAACAATGAGCTTACCTTTGAATACCAAGGTCGTTTACACATCTTAAATACGGACAGTAAAAAGGTGAATTCACTCGCAATTTCTGTACATACAGATGCGATGTACAAAAGATCCCGCTATGATGATATGGCAAGAGGCATTCGTGCCTTTGGCATCTCTCCTACTGGACAGCGCGCCTTGTTTGAAAGTCGTGGTGAAATCTTTTCTGTGCCAAAAGAAAAAGGGGATGCTAGAAATATTTCTAATGCCCCAGGATCGCATGAGCGCTACCCAAGCTGGTCGCCAAACGG
>JASLCA010000014.1 GCA_030146225.1 Sphingobacterium sp.
TCATGGAATATCTCGTAGTATTTCTTCTTTTTGGAAGTCGCTGAGCTGCTTGCTGGGGCTGTGCCTAGGTTCATAACCGATAGGTCAAAGTCCTGCGTCGCCGATGGAGGCAAGAATGCCGAAATCGACTTTAAGGGTGCTCCCCACATTCCTGGTACCATATACACGACAAAAGAGAAGGTGATAATGGCAAAGATGGTACGGGTGACTGACATATGTGACAAGGGGCTATCATGTGCAAACTTGATCTTGCCAATCAGGTACAAGCCCATCATGCCGAAGATTACTATCCACAGTGCTAGAAACACCTCTCTATCCAACCAGTTCCAGTGATATGCTAGATCTACATTCGAAAGGAACTTAAGGGCTAAAGCCAATTCCAAGAATCCCAAGACAACCTTTACGGAGTTCAACCAGCCACCTGATTTAGGCATCGCCTTTAACATGGATGGGAACATCGCGAAGATCACAAATGGAATTGCTAAGGCAATGGAGAAGCCTAACATCCCGATTGCAGGGCCTAAGCGCTCTCCTTTGGAGGCTGCCTCCACCAATAAGGTACCAATAATAGGTCCTGTACAGGAGAAGGATACCAAGGCTAGACTGAAGGCCATAAAGAAGAGTCCTACCAGTCCGCCTTTATCAGATTTAGCATCAATCTTGTTGACAAATGAGCTTGGCAAGGTGATTTCGAAGGCTCCAAAGAAGGAGGCTGCAAAGAGCACCAAGATCAAGAAGAATATAAAGTTGAATACCCCATTGGTAGAGAGCGCATTGAGCGCATCTGATCCAAAGGTGATTGTAATCAACATGCCTAAGGCTACATAGATAATAATAATAAACAAGCCATACAGCAATGCCTGTGATACTGCCTTAGCCCGAGATCCTGCTTTCTTGGTAAAGAAGCTCACCGTCAAGGGGACCATAGGGAAGATACAAGGCATAATAAAGGCCGCAAAGCCTCCTAGTAAGCCTGCTATAAAGATTCCCCACATGGATTGCTTTTCGCTATCTGCGCTATTAGCTATATCAGCCACCTGCTCAGTAGCGCTGCTATCCGCCGAAACGCTATCTGTCGCATCTGCAAACAACAATTCGTCTGGAACCGCTAGTAAAGCAGAGCCTTCAGTGCTATCCGGCGAGCTCGTGCTTTCCGCAAACTCCACACCATCAACGGTGACTAAGCTATCAGCACCTTGCCCGAAAACAATTGCAGGCACCAATAGGCATAGCAGTAAACATAATTTTATAAAATTATTCATATCATTTAGGTAAATAATAAATTAAACAAGTGGTTTTGCAAGGCGACTAATTGGATGAAAGCCTTCAAAGCACACGTCAGTAGAGATAAAACCATCTTTCACAGGCTCTTCTTTTACCAAATCCGTACTTAGGTATTTCTTATTATCGTCACATAGCAAGGTTACAACGGTTGCTCCCTCACCCAACTCTTCTTTTAACTTGATCGCGCCAATCACGTTCGCTCCAGAGGAAATTCCTACAGCTAAGCCTAATTGCTTAGATAGCTTTTGCGCCATTAAGATGGAATCCCCATCAGAAGCCTGGATGACAGCGTCTAACTCATCTAATTTAACAATTGCTGGAATAAACTCATCAGAGATCCCTTGAATTCTATGCGAGCCTACTTTATAGCCGGTGGTTAATGTTGGACTTTCTGCTGGCTCTAATGGATGTATCTTCACAAATGCATTTGACTTTTTCAAACAGCTTCCCACTCCCATTACCGTACCTCCAGTTCCAACTCCCGCAACAAATGCATCAGCAACCTTGCCAATACTTTCCAATTGCATTACAATCTCGTGTCCAGTAGTCAATTCATGCGCTTCTGCATTGAATTGATTTTCAAATTGACGTGGCAAGAAAACTCCGCCTTTTGCTGCCAACTCTTCACTCATACGGATACTACCTAGGAAGCCACCTTCTTCTTTGCTTACCAATTGGATCTCCGCTCCCAAGCTTTTAATAATATCAATACGCTCTTTACTTAACCAGTTTGGCATAATGATCTTAACTTGGTGGCCCAAAGCCTTACCAATGGCGGCAAATGCGATACCTGTATTGCCACTAGTAGCCTCAACGATTACATCATTCGGTTGAATAGCTCCTTCCATATAAGCTTTATACAAGATGTATAGCGCCATACGGTCTTTAATACTACCTGTTAAATTGTAGTTTTCACATTTAACATATATTGTTCCAGGCTTGCCCTTATAGGTGTACTGCAACTCAAGCATGGGTGTATTACCTACTAAACACCATAAATGCTTAAACTTTGAGTCCAATTTAGGCGATAAACCTGCGCTTACTATCTCTTCCATATAAAAAATATTTTAACACACAAATCTTGGGTTTTACGAGATAATATTCAACTATAGTGGTTCATTTCGATAAATTTTATTGAAATGTTACAGTTAAACAATAATTAACACTAAAATAATATGTAATTTCGGTCATCTACAAGAAAACTTATTATGGAACTCGACAATACAGACATCAAAATCCTTCGACTTTTACAAAAAGACGCCTCTTCTAGCAATAAAGAACTATCCTATCACCTTAATAAATCTATTGCAGCGGTGCATGAACGCGTGAAAAAGCTAAAAGCTAATGGCTATATAAAAAGAACGGTAGCTATCTTGGACCGTAAAAAAGTTGGCATCGGGCTAATCTCCTTTTCACAGGTGTTTTTAAAGGCGCATACAGCAGAGGTGCTCAATGAATTTGAGCGCGAGGTAACCAAGTTCCCAGAAGTAATGGAATGCTATCAAATGGCGGGATCATACGATTTCATGCTGCGTATCGCCACGAAAGACATGGAGGCTTATCATACGCTACTACGCCATAAACTCGCCGTCCTGCCGCATGTAAGCACCGTACAGACCTACTTTGTACTCTCTGAAGCAAAAAGCGAAACAGCTTATCCGATTTAATTT
>JASLCA010000018.1 GCA_030146225.1 Sphingobacterium sp.
GTTTGTACCCGTAAAAGTAGCCGTTGCACCTTTAATTCCCTTCACGCGATTTAATACGCTTTTAGGAAGTGAATAAGCTAAAGATACAGTCCTAAGACGTAACCAGTTCGTGTCAGTCATATAGTTTGAAGACTCCAAATTATATGCATTTTGCCAATAATAGCCGTTTATTACATTCTCCCCACTGACATCTTGGTTTCCAATCTTATACATCTTCCCTGTTTCATAGTCAAATGTCTTCACATCAGAATAAGTAGGAATTTTCTCATTATTAGGCCCAGTAGTTTCTCCAGTTTTAACAACACCAGAAATTGTAAGCTTATCTCTATTAGCTGAACGCGTACTCATGCCATTATTAGTCATATAGTAATCCGTTCCATTATATACTTGCCCACCAATTCTATAATCTAATAAGAACGATAGGTTCCAATTCTTGTATTGAAAGCTATTATTAAGTCCCCCAAATAGCTTTGGCTCTCTATTGCCAATCTCATGTGTAACTAAGCCATCTGATGTAGGCATTCCAGATTCCGCATTTAAGACCAAGTGTCCATCAGCGTTTCTTAACCATTTTGATCCCGAAATACCCATAAAGTTACCACCATTAAAGGAAGCGGCTTTGGCATTTCCAACCTGAACATCTGTTACATATAGAACATCTAATCCTGGCAGAAGATCTTTTACTTTACCACGGTTACCAGATGTATTAAGCATCAAGTCCCAAGTGAAGTTTTCGGTCTTTATAGGGCTAGTAGTTATACTAAGCTCCATCCCGTTGTTAACAATAACTCCGGCATTCATATACATCAAAATATAGCCGGTAGTTTGACTAGTACGAGGCTGCATCAATTGATTTATACTTTTGTTCTGATAGTAGGTAAAGTCTAACCCAAGGCGATTTTTGAAAAGCTTCAAATCTAAGCCATATTCTTGTGCTTGGGTTATTTCAGGCTTTAATTCCTTATTTCCTCTTAACCAATCATTTCTTACCCCAACACCTTGACCAGCATTGTATAAAGTGTATTCAGCAGGAGTTACAACATAAGTATTCGTAACATATGGTGAAGTATCTTTACCAACACGTGCCCAAGCGGCACGAAGCTTACCGTATGACAGAATGCTGTTCTCTGGAATAAATTTAGAGAAAATAAAACTTCCTGAAACAGATGGATAAAAGTAAGACCTATTTTGAACAGGTAAAGTAGAAGTCCAATCGTTACGCCCTGTTACAGATAAGTATGCAAAATCCTTATAAGCAGCTCGTAATTCACCAAATACGCCCATCATGCGTTTTTCTTTTATCGATTGAGCCACATCTCTATCAGTTGCAGCAGCATTTGTATAGGCATAAAATCCTGGGATAATAAAATTCCAAGCTTTACGACCATCATACTCCGTTCGTGACATTTCAGCAGAAGTTCCTAATAAAAGACCTAAATCAAAATCTCCAAATTTCTTGTCAATATTAGTCATCAAGTTAGAGCTCAAAAAATTACTTGTTAGATCATTCTCTGATAAAAGACCTTTCTGATAAATCTGGGATATGCCAGATCCTGGCTCAGAAAAACGATTTGTCTTAGTGGTATAACGATCCAAACCAACCGTGTAGTTCACACTCCACCAATCAGTTAAATCAACATTCGCCTTAATAGCTCCTGTAAAGCGTTCCGTCTTATCTTTTTTAGGCATCTTATTCAAGATCCAATACGGATTATCAAAATCCTCAGGCACCAATAACCAGTCAAATGGCCTATACTTCTTTCCTGATTCATCCAACCAATGGCTCATATCCATATCTACGGGCCAAATAAATGCCCCTTGTACAGCTCCAGATCCATTAGATCCATACAGACCTCCAGAGGTTAATGAACTAAGTTGATTTGCAAAAGAATAGGCAGCATTTGCACCAAGTTTCAATACCCCGTACTTTTGCTCCCCATTAAATCTAAATGTACTTTTGTTATATTCTGAATTCGGTATTATTCCATTTTGTCTATAATCTGATGCAGAAAGATAAAAGTTTCCTGTTTTTGAGCCTCCAGACATATTAAAAGAGTTGTCCCAAGTAGAAGACCCTTGAAAGAACTCTTTCATATTATCGTAGCGTACATCATCAGGACCGAACTTAGCACCCCATGATCCCATGGTCGCGGTTGTATTACCTTCCATTAAGGTTCCATTCTGTTGATAAAACCCACGTTTATACTGGTTCTGCTGCTCGGGCATACGGTTCGCCCAATTGGCAACGTATCTCGAATTCACGCCAATTGATACAGTACCTTCTTTACCACTTTTAGTGGTAATAAGTACTACTCCAGCAGCTGCGCGAGCTCCATAAAGTGCAGCAGCAGCAGGTCCCTTTAAAACAGATATGTTTTCAATATCTTCAGGGTTAATGTCCATAACCCGGTTACTATGAACCGAGTTTGTCGATTGTGCCCCATCAAAGCCACTACTCCCATTTATATTCGTAGAGTTGTCGTAAATAACACCATCAACAATAAATACAGGTTGGTTATCACGCTCTAATGACGTTCCTCCACGTAGGATAATGCTCGCACCAGCACCAGCACCTCCACTAGTTTGAGTAACATTTACACCAGCTATTTTACCTGCTAAGGAGTTGATCACATTGGCGGTCTTATTTTTCATTAATTCCTCACTGCCTATATCTTGAGCAGCATAACCCAATGCACGTTTCTCCTTCTTAATTCCCATCGCTGTAACGATAACCTCCTCAAGATCTTCACCACCTTGCTGTAGTGTAACATTTAAGGAATTAGAAGAAACCAAGATTTCTTTAGCAGAATAGCCTAAACTACTAAAGCGGAGACGATCGCCAATATTAGCGCCAATGCTGTATGCACCATTGGCA
>JASLCA010000021.1 GCA_030146225.1 Sphingobacterium sp.
AATACTTCAGGAAGAAGAAAAACTGCTGTTGCCCGCATTTACTTAACTGCTGGTGGCGGAAACATTATCGTAAACGGTAAAGATTACAAAGTGTATTTCCCAACATTGCCATTGCAATACATCGTTACTCAATCAACAGAGGTAGCTGGTGTTGCTGGAAATTTTGATGTGAAAGTTAACGTTCATGGTGGAGGTGTTAAAGGACAAGCGGAAGCAGTTCGTCTAGCAATAGCGAAAGCTTTAGTAGAGCTTGATCCAGAAGCAAAACCAGCTTTACGTGCGAAAGGTTTAGTTACGCGTGATGACCGTATGGTTGAGCGTAAGAAACCAGGACGTAAGAAAGCGCGTAAGAAATTCCAATTCAGTAAACGTTAATCACAGGAGGTTCACAAAATGGCAAGAGCAACATATCAAGAATTATTGGATGCAGGGGTTCACTTTGGTCACCTTACTCGTAAGTGGGATCCGAAAATGGCTAAGTACATTTTCATGGAACGTAACGGCATTCACATTATCGACTTAAACAAAACTTTAACGAAATTAGAAGAAGCTGCTTCAGCTATCAAACAAATCGTAAAGTCAGGTCGTAAAGTTTTATTCGTAGCTACGAAAAAACAAGCGAAAGAAATTATCGCACAACAGGCGAAAGACGTTAACATGCCTTTCGTAACTGAGAGATGGTTAGGCGGTATGCTTACAAACTTTACAACAGTTCGTAAGTCTATCAAAAAAATGTCTAATATCGACAAAATGCAAAAAGATGGTACATACGATGTATTGTCTAAAAAGGAGAAATTAATGATTCAGCGTGAGCGTATCAAATTGGAAAGCCTTTTAGGAGGTATCGCTGATTTGAACCGTTTGCCAGCAGCTTTATTCATCATTGATGTGAAGAAAGAGCATATTGCTGTTGCTGAAGCAATGAAATTAAGCATCCCTACGTTTGCAATGGTGGATACTAACTCTGACCCTTCAAATATCGATTTCCCAATCCCAGCTAACGATGACGCTACGAAATCTATTAGCTTAATCGCTGGAATTATTGGTAAAGCTATCCAAGAAGGATTAGACGAGCGTAAACGCGACAAAGAAGAAGACGCTGAAAAAGAAGCTGCTGCTGCAAAAGCTGCTGTAGACAACAACAGTGACGCTTCAGACGCTAACGCTGGAAAACGCCCTCGCAAAGCGAAAGACGGAGAATAATATTCTTATTTTAAACCGGATAAACAAGTGTTAGTCTTTTTGGAGTTCTTCTCTAAAGCGTCTACATGTGTTTGTCCGGTTTTTTTAATAAAAAGAATAAGCTTAGCATTGGAGAAGCCCTAGGTTAATCTGATTGTGAGCATTATAACTAGGTTGTTAAAACTATAAAAGAAATAAAACATGTCAGTACAAATTTCTGCATCAGATGTAAACAAACTGCGTCAACAAACTGGCGCTGGTATGATGGATTGTAAAAAAGCATTAGTTGAAGCTAACGGCGATTTCGAAGCTGCAGTTGACTACTTGCGTAAAAAAGGAGCTAAAGTTGCTGCTAGCCGTCAAGACCGTGATTCGCACGAAGGTGTTGTTATCGCTAAATCTTCAACTGACGGTAAGATTGGTATCGTAGTAGAAGTAAACTGTGAGACTGACTTCGTAGCTAAAAATGCTGACTTCGTAGCTTTCGCTGAGAAAATTGCTGCTGTTGCATTAGAAAACCAACCAGCATCTCTTGAGGCACTTAAAGCTTTAGAAGTTGATGGTAAGGTTATCGCAGAAGCTTTAATCGAGCAAACAGGTGTTATTGGTGAGAAAATTGACGTTTCAAAATATGAAATCGTTTCAGGCGAGAAAATCGTTGCTTACATCCACGCTAACTACCGTTTAGGTGTTTTAGTTGCACTTTCAGCTGATGCTGCAGGTGTTGAAGAAGCTGGTAAAGATGTTGCAATGCAAATTGCTGCAATGAACCCAGTAGCTATTGACAAAGATGGTGTTGATGCAACTACTATCCAACGTGAATTAGAAATTGCAAAAGAGCAAATCCGTGCTGAAGGTAAACCAGAAGAAATGGTTGAGAAAATTGCAGCGGGTAAATTGAACAAATTCTACAAAGAAAACACTTTATTGAACCAAGAGTTCGTTAAAGATTCTTCGAAAAACATTGCTCAATTCTTAGACTCAGTTACTAAAGACTTAACTGTTACTGCTTTCAAACGCGTACAATTAGGTGCATAAGCTTTTAAAGAGCAAATAGAAAAAAGGGCTGTCCATTGGACGGCCCTTTTTTCTTATAATTTAACCGCTCTCAGCATCTCCCGCTTTCCAGGCGCACCTGGAGCCTTCTCAACCGCAAAGCCCAAGGCCTTCATTGCCCGCTTAAGGTTACCCGTTATGGCATAGGTCACAAACACGCCTCCTGGCGCAAGAAATTGACAGACATGGGCAAGCGCCTCCTCAGTCCACATCTCAGGTTGATGCACTGCTGCAAAGGCATCAAAATATAGCACATCGAAGCGCTTGTCTGTATAAAAGTCCGTAAGTTTTTGCGTAGCAATCTTAAGCTGAATGCTGGCATTAAAAGCTACCGTATCCAACAAAGCCGGCGCATAAGCCTTAGAAAAACTAGACCATACCGCAGGCGTTACATAATCCGCATAGCCAGTAGCTAGAATAACATCTTCAGCCAAAGGATAAGCCTCAATACCGCAGTAATCCAACACTACATCATGCGCTTCTGCATAGGCAGCACTCATCAAAAAGTTCAAGCCCGTTCCAAAGCCCACTTCCAATATTGCACAAGCTTTTGTCTCCCGCTGGGCTAAAAAATAAGCCAATCCAGCTTGTTGAAAGACATGCTTACTCTCTTGAAGGGCACCATTTATAGAATGATAATGTTCGCCCACCGCTGCATGATAAAGGGTTTTAGACCCATCTGCTGTAATTACAAATTCCATAAATACACTTTTTAACAAAACTAATACAAAAAAATACTACTTTAGGTAACGAATATGAGCAAAGTAATAGAAAATTATGGCAGCATACTGCTGTTGATCTTGGGGATTATTGCAGGCAGCATTATCGGCTTGTTTGCGCCGCAGCTTGTGGATTATATCAAGCCCTTGGGCGACATCTTCCTCAACCTGCTATTTGTCTCTATAATTCCCCTCCTCTTCTTTGCAATCTCCTCCTCAGTAGCGAATATTGAGGAACAAAATAAACTTGGAAAGATAATCGGTATTATGGCGGCCGTATTTTTAGTAACGATCCTGATTGCAGCCATGGCCACAGTCTGTATCCTGTACCTCTATCCAGTCAATTCGGTAATCGATACCACAGGCTTTACGGAAGATGCACTCAGCGCCTCTACAAGCTCCTGGGGGGATCGTATTGTAAGCTTCCTAACCGTTAGTGAGTTTGGGAACCTCCTGTCCAGACAGAGCATATTAGCCTTTGTAATCTTCTCCTTTTTAGTCGGGATATCAGCTCGAAATGCTGGGGATAAAGCTAAGTCCTTTATCAGCTTTATACAATCCGGAAATGAAGTCCTAAAGCAGCTCCTGTTACTTATTATGAAGGTAGCTCCAATAGGTCTGGGGGCTTACTTTGCCTTTCAAGTAAAAACCCTAGGCCCACAGCTCTTTGGCTTCTACGCAAAGCCCCTAGCCCTATACTATATCTTTGGCTTAGTCTTTTTCCTTGTTTTCTTTAGCCTTTATGCCCTTGTAGCCAATGGAAAAATTGGACTTTTTAGCTTTTGGAAAAACAATATCTTTCCATCCCTAACTGCTTTAAGTACATGCAGCAGCTTGGCCACCATGCCCGCGAATCTCGCTGCGGCAAAACGCATAGGCATCCCGCCGACAATAGCCAATGTGGTTATTCCACTTGGGAATACCCTGTATAAAAATGGCTCTGCCATCTCCTCCATCCTAAAGATATATGTAGCCTTTACATTGCTTGGCTGGAATTTCTTTGAAGTAGAAACCATACTTACCGCGCTTGGGATTACCGTATTGGTAACGGTTGTGGCGGGCGGTATCCCAAATGGCGGCTATATCGGGGAGATGTTAATGATCTCGGTCTACGGCTTGCCCGCCGAAGCCATACCTGCCGTAATGATTATTGGCACCTTGGTGGATCCCTTAGCTACCGTACTGAATGCCACGGGAGATACCGTTGCAGCCATGCTTGTTACACGCTTTTCCGGCGAGAAATTTACGGTTCAAGAAGATGAAATTGTTTAATTCTTGTAATATTGATGTATCAGCTCCTGTGCACAATCCAGCCTCCTGCATAGCAAACAATCAAATCCTGCTGTAAATCAATGCATTAAGATTAGTTTGGCGATTATTTAGAATAGTTACAAATAACCTCCAAAGAAAAGCAAATTACTTCCTTCCAATTGCATTTCGTAATTTTGTTTCTATTATAGCGAACGTGTAACTATGAAAAAAAGCTCTATTATTTTAATTGCAATTATTGCTGTAGCAATAGCGATGATTTTAGTTATTTATACTGACTCCAGCACCTACTCTACATTTACAGAAGCGAAAGAGAAGCAGGTTGAACTTTATGTGGTAGGCGTACTTAACAAGGAAAAAGAACTTGTGTATGACCCGATCAAGGATGCCAATGAGTTTTCGTTTTTTATGTATGACAATGACAGTACAGAGTGTAGGGTTGTCTTTAATGGTGCAAAGCCACAAGATATTGAAAGGTCTGAGCAGATTGTGCTTACTGGAAAGATGGAAGACAATGTGTTCCATGCCAGCAAGATCCTGATGAAATGTCCTTCTAAGTACAATCAAGACGAGGTTGAGGTGATCGAGACAAATGCAGCCCCAAAAACTGCAATGAACTAATTTTTATATTCTATATATCTTATAAATGGACGTGAATTACGTTGGTGAGAACCTTCTACCAGGCAAAATAGGCCAATTTTTCGTAATCCTTTCTTTTGGTGCGGCATTATTATCCCTTATTAGTTATTTCTTTGCCACCAAAGAGCCTGAGCATAGCGCTTGGAAGAAAATTGCCCGAATATCCTTTTGGGTCAACCTGATTGCCGTGGTAAGTATAGGCACAATCTTGTTCTATATCATCTACAATCACCTATTTGAGTATCATTATGCGTATGCACACTCTTCCAAGTCATTAGCCACGCACTATATTATCTCTTCCTTTTGGGAAGGGCAAGAAGGAAGTTTCTGGCTATGGATGTTTTGGCAAGTCGTCTTAGGTGCTATACTCTTATTTAGTGCCAAGTCTTGGGAAGCTCCTGTAATGACCTTTGTTATGCTATGTCAGACCTTTTTAGCCTCCATGCTATTAGGTATTGAGATCTTGGGTACGCGCGTAGGTAGCTCCCCATTTATCCTCCTGCGAGAGGCTTTGGAAGCTCCCATCTTTAGCGACCCGAACTATTTGGCCATGATTCCTGATGGAAGAGGTTTAAACGCCTTACTCCAGAACTATTGGATGGTTATTCACCCACCTACCCTATTCTTAGGCTTTGCCTCTATGATTGTGCCTTTTGCGTATGCCGCAGCTGGCCTATGGACGAAACGTTACAAGGAATGGGCTACCCCTGGATTGACATGGGCATTATTCGCCGTAATGATCTTAGGTACGGGGATTATTATGGGTTCCTTCTGGGCTTATGAAGCTTTAAACTTTGGCGGCTTCTGGGCGTGGGATCCTGTGGAAAACGTGTCTATTATCCCTTGGTTGACTTTAATTGCTGCTGTACACGTAATCTTAGCCTTTAAACACTCTGGACAAGGATTTTTCACATCGACATTTTTAGCTTTAATTAGCTTTGTCTTGGTGATTTATGCATCCTACCTAACCCGGAGTGGTATCTTAGGAGAAACATCTGTACACTCCTTTACGAGCTTAGGGATGTCTGGGCAGTTAATTATTTTTAATGTCACCTTCTTCTTAATTATGGTGGGCCTTTTAATCTGGCGTTATAAAGATATGCCATCCACCAAGAAGGAAGAAGACATATATTCTAGAGAATTTTGGTTGTTTATTGGAGCATTGGTCCTTACGGTTGCCTGTGTGCAGATGATAGCGACGACCTCTATACCGGTATTCAATGCCTTGTTTGGCACCAAGGTGGCTCCACCAATTGACCCCATCCCACATTACAACAAGTGGCAGGGTGCATTTGCGGTGGTGGTAATGCTACTAACTGGCTTTACCCAGTTTCTAAAATATAAGAAAACAGATCCCAAGAAGTTTTGGGCATCTAGCATTGCCTCATTGCTTATTGCCTTAATTGTTTCTGGACTTATTATCTACTTTACCAAGCTTTACAGCAATCCCATGTATATCTTGCTGGCCTTTACCTGTACCTTCTGTATTCTTGCGAATATCCGGGTGCTGAGTGATGCCTTAAAGGGTAAATGGCGATTAGCTGGATCAGCAGTAGCACATATTGGCTTTGCTCTGCTTCTCTTAGGCGCTTTGGTTGCTGCGGCGACAAATGAGGTTATCTCGCTGAATAGTGCTGGCTATATTCAGGTTGCGGATTTTGACAAGGTTGAAAAGCCTGGGGAAAACCTCTTCTTAACTGAAGGCGAACCGGTACAAATGGGGGAATATCGCTTAACCTATATTGGGGACAGTGTAGCACAGCCCAACGTATATTACAAGATTAGGTATGAGAAAATTGATGAGGAAACTGGAAAGGTTAAAGAATCCTTTGTCCTAAGTCCATTTGCTCAGAATAACCCCGATATGGGGGGCCTTATTGGTACGCCTGATACCCGTCATTATGTGACGCACGATATCTACACCCTGATTACTGCGGCAGCTTCGGACTCACAAGCTAAGGCAGCAAATATCCCTGTTGAGGAGAAAACGGGCTATGAGGACTACGATGAGCCAGCTACCTATCAAGTTAGCCTAGGCGACACCTTGCGCTACCGCAATGGCTTCTATGTTATTCAAGGCATTAATAGAGATGCAAAGCTGAATAATATCCCTAAAGGTCCGGAAGACATTGTTGTAGGCTTAAAGATTAAAGTATTTGCAGCTGACAAGAAGGAGTACGAAGTGGAACCTATCTTTTTAATTAAGGATGGTAACACCTATGATTTCAATAAGGATGTGGCAGAACAAGGCTTACGCTTTAGGTTTACCAATATCCTTCCTAAAGAGGATAAGTTAGAAGTCATGCTTTATCAAAAACCATTGCCAGAAAAGAAATGGGTAGTTTTTAAGGCGATTAAATTCCCTTATATTAACTTCTTCTGGGCGGGTACTATTATTATGAGTATTGGCTTTACCATGGCAATTTACCGTAGGTGGAAAGACAATCAACTTGCGAAAAACAAAAAAGATTAATGAAGATTGTGCTACTTGGCAGCGGAAATGTTGCCACCCAGATGGGGAAAGCATTTAGCCTGCATGGACATCAAGTCCTGCAAGTATATAGTAAAACCAAAGCCAATGCAGATGCATTGGCTTCGGTCTTTGGCGCCCCCAGCATTGCTGACCTGAAAGATCTAGCCTTGGATGCGGACCTATACCTATTGGCCGTGTCTGATTCTGCTATTGCTAGCCTTGCCGCAGCCATGCCTATGCCCCAGCATGGGATAGTTTGCCATTGCTCGGGAGCTACCGACCTCGCTGTCTTAAATAGGTTTGCCAAGCAGGCGGTTATCTACCCACCACAGAGCCTTTCAAAAAATGTAGAAACTCATCTCCAAGACATCCCTTTTGCGCTTGAAGCCAACAGCCCAGAAGTTCTGCACAGCTTGTTTGGATTCATGCAGGAATTGGCACCCAAATCCTTTGCATCTAATTCAGCACAGCGTTTAGCGCTGCATGTCGCTGCAGTTTTTGCAAATAACTTCAGCAATCTTTTATTTCAGATTAGCGAAGACATCTTAAATGCACATAATTTACCCTTCGAATTGTTGCGTCCAATTATTCTGGAAACGGCACAAAAGGTGCAATCTCACTCTCCTGCAGAAGTTCAGACAGGCCCAGCTAGCCGAGGAGACCAGCAAACCTTAAATACGCATTTGAATTTTCTTAGTGAAAACTCCCATTGGGTTAAAATATATCAACAACTTTCGGAAGAAATACGCATAAAAAGCGATTCTGACTGAATATTTTACCAAAAAAGTAAATCTTCTTAGAAGGACGTTCTTTTTTCGCATTAACGGTATAAGTTCCTAATTTTGCACAAACCGTACGATTATGTCCACTACACCTACATAAAATAAATACTAGTGTAAATGGCTCGTCTTTTGCTAGCTATAAAAAAAATAAAACGAAAACAACAACAATTCACAACAGAAATAAGCAAAAATTTTCACGACAGATCATGGCAGTTAGAAAACTAATTCTTGCAACAATATTAATAATGAATCTCATTATCATTTCATTTGGGATCATTTTTACACCGAAGTGGTTTTGGCTACTTATTGTACCTTTTCCCTTAATGATTCTAGCCTATTACAATAGCACGCAGACAAAGCATGCTATCTTAAGGAATTATCCGGTATTAGGCTATTTCAGATTCTTCTTCGAATCCATCCGCCCAGAGATGCGTCAGTACTTTTGGGAATCCGATACCGATGGTCGTCCTTTTAACAGAAGACAGCGTTCGATTATCTATCAGCGCGCTAAAAACGAGAGGGAGACTGTAGCATTTGGGATGCAGACCGACCCGCAAACCATCGGCAACGAATGGGTAGCACACTCGGTATTCCCTTGTCATATCGAACACCATGACTTACGTACTACGGTGGGTAATCAGGCCTGTAAACAACCTTATAGCTTAAGTGTATTCAACATCTCAGCGATGAGTTATGGAGCATTAAGTAAGACGGCTATTACCGCCTTAAACAAAGGTGCAGCCTTACAAAACTTTGCCCACAATACAGGTGAAGGTGGAATCAGCCCATACCATATGAGCGGTGGAGACCTGATCTGGCAAGTAGGAACTGGATATTTCGGCTGTAGAAGTGAGCTGGGAACCTTTGATGATGACTTATTTGCTGAGAAGGCATCTAGACCAAATGTCAAGATGATCGAATTGAAGCTCTCTCAAGGTGCTAAGCCAGGTCATGGGGGTATCTTACCAGCAGCCAAAAACACCCCAGAGGTAGCTGCAATTCGTCACGTTGTGCCGGGTACTGACGTTATGTCTCCTCCAGCGCACAGTGCATTTAGCAACCCTATTGAAATGATGCTCTTTATTCAGAAGATGCGGGAGCTCTCGGGCTACAAGCCGGTAGGCTTTAAGCTATGTATTGGGGATAAACAAGAGTTTATAGACATCTGTAATGCGATGTTAACCACCCAGATCTACCCAGATTTTATTGCTGTAGATGGTTCTGAAGGTGGTACAGGTGCGGCCCCACTGGAGTTTACGGATAATATCGGTATGCCCTTGTACGATGCCTTGTCCTTTGTAACAACAACCTTAATTAAATTTGGGGTTAAAAAACATATTAAACTTATTGTCTCCAGTCGTATTGTAACAGGATTTGACTTATTAAAGGTAATTGCCTTAGGAGCAGACGCATGTTATAGCGCCCGTGGAATGATGTTCGCACTGGGCTGTATTCAAGCCTTGAAATGTAATGAGGATGTGTGCCCAGTGGGTGTAGCTACTCAAAAACCGCAGCTCTATAAAGCCCTAGATGTACAAGACAAATATGTACGTGTAGCACAGTTCCATAGAAACACCCTGCGCGCTACAGTAGAGATTATGGAAGCCTGTGGCTTTAAAACCTTGGATGAAGTCTCCGCTGAGAAATTCTTCCGCAAGGTAGATAATATAAACACCTTGAGTTTTCAAGACATCTACTTTAAAGATACCGGAAAGCTGGTCAATAGCCATAGCGCATTTGAATCCCAGGAATTCTAAAAACAAAGGGCTGATTGTAAAATCAGCCCTTTGTTTTTAAGGCTACTTAGCCCAACCCTACTTCAGGTTTACGTACAATACGTCTAAGGTGTCCTTGGCGCGTATCATCTGCTCATAGCTGACGCCTTCTAGCGCCTGACCAATGGTCTTGTGCGCTTGCTGCATACAGACTTCGCGTAGCTGACGCCCCTGCTTGGTTAAAAAGATTAGATTGGAGCGCTTGTCATCTTTGTCGTTGACACGCATCACCAACTTTATCTTCTCCAGATTGTTGATTAAGCGGGAAACACTGGGTTTATCCCTAAAGGTTAAGCAGGCAAGCTCCTGCTGTGTACGACCCTCCTCTATCCATAGATAATAAAGCAAAGTCCACTGTTCTGAAGTGATACTAATCCCTTCGTCCTTGAGGTTCCTTTGCAATCTTCGGGCCAAGGCAGCAGTAGCTTTTCCCGTCAAAAACGAGAAAAATTCCTCCGCATGTTCGAATTTGGTTTTCATAATTGTTAATACAGTTAGGTTAGTTGTTTATACAAACAAAATAAAAAACGCATTATAAAACAAATATATTCTGATTAATATTTATTATATTTACGTAAATGGAAAACTTTCTACCAGCTTTGCTAATAATCGGTGGTGTAATCTACAAAATTTACACTGAATATCAAAAAGAGCAAGAAAAGGCTCAAGCGCGGATTCCGCGTAAGCAGCCTCATCCTGCTCCACAACCGCCTACAGCAAGAACTACAGCGGCAAGGCCTGTTCCAGCTCCTGTACAGGTTCAAAAGCCAGTGCCCCATCCCTTTCGACATGAAACAGTAAAAAGCTCCACTATACCAGAGGAAGTGCAACGCGTAAGACAGCGTAAGGAAGAGGATAGAAAGAAGGTAAAGGCTCCTGTAGAGCAGGAAACTTATCAGCCAGCATTCGACCTGAGAGAGGCCGTTATCCATGCTGCTATCCTTAACAGACCGTATCAATAGGCGCTGTCAAGGATTTTTAGCGTATGCTAATTTGCTTATAATGTAAATGTATCTGCATCCTTTAAGAAAGGATAATGTGTTCTAAACTTTTGTAAATCCGCTGGATTTAAGGTAAAGGTATACAAGTCCTCATCTTCTGGCTTATAGTATACCACATCCCCTATAGGTGAGATACACATTGAACCTCCTGAATAATAAACTTCATTCCCATCATAGCCTACCCGATTTACACCGATTACATAAGCTTGATTTTCTATAGCCCGTGCAGGAATCAATGTCCGCCAATGCGAAGAACGCTTGTCTGGCCAACTCGCAGTATAGACGAGCAAGTCATAGGCATCGCCTAAATTGCGAGACCATACCGGAAACCGCAGGTCGTAACAAATCATCGGACAGATACGCCAGCCTTTTAACTCCAATACAACCCTGGAATTGCCTGCAGTAAAGAGTTCGTCTTCATTTCCTAGCGCAAACAAATGGCGTTTATCATAATGCACATAGTTCCCATCAGGATGCATCCAGATAAAACGATTGAAGTATTTTCCATTCTCCGAGATAATCAAGGTGCCAGCCACAACGCAGTTATAGGCCTTCGCTTGCTCAAACATCCACATCACGGTAACCCCATTCATCGTCTCGGCACATTTCTCTACATTGGTTGTAAACCCTGTATTGAACATCTCTGGGAGTATTATTAAATCTGTCTTCTCCTTCAATGCAGATAAACGCAGTGCAAGATTTTGCAGGTTTTTCTCCACATTCTCCCAAAACAAATACGCCTGAAATATTGTAATTTTTATCGGTTCCATACCTAATATTAGCCTTTAGCTAAACGTTTTAACTTATTATCTAGACAATTTAGCAAAAATTAATAGTATATCCATTTTTAAATAAAAATACTATTGCTCCCTATGCATCAATGCATCTGCTAAACGAAACAGCGGTTGCTTCCTATCTTCCGCTATTGGAATCGCACGTAATTTTTGATAAGCTACCTCGGTAAACTGCTCTTTTAGCTGTACCGCCAAGTCTTTGATTGCATACTTGGCATACAGATCTTTCATGGCTTGAATCTTACTTTCGTCAGATACGGCCGAGCCTACCAAGAGTTTTTCTAAGACCTCATTATCCAAGGCCGAAATCAACTCTTTAAGCTTAATAAACAAAATTGTTTTCTTGTTGGATAGTATATCCCCCCCGACTTGTTTGCCAAATGTCTCCGGATCTCCGTAGACATCTAGGATGTCATCTTGCAATTGAAAGGCAATGCCCAGATTAACGCCAAAGTCATACAACAAAGTTTGTGCTTCCTTATCCGCATTTGCAATAATCGCACCAAGTTGCAGTGCCCCGCCCAAAAGCACAGAGGTTTTAAGGCGTATCATCTCTATATACTCGGCTTCCAGCACCTGATTCCGCTGCTCAAAATCCATATCCTGCTGCTGTCCTTCACAGACTTCAATCGCTAGCTTATTAAAGACAGGTAGCAACTGCGCAATCTTGTCGGATTTACATTTAGCAAGCTCTACATAGGCCTGCACCAACAGTCCGTCCCCAGACAAGATGGCTATGCTCTCATCCCACTTCTGATGTACTGTAGGCTGTCCTCTACGCAGGGGAGCCCTATCCATAATATCATCGTGGATTAAGGAGAAATTGTGAAAAAACTCAATAGCCATACTAGCAGGCAAGGCCGCCTCAAGTTGCTGCTCATCAAAGAGCTCTGCGCCCATTAAAGCAAGCAAGGGTCGGATGCGTTTCCCCGATAGGGATAAGATATAGCGGATAGGATCGTAAAGATTTGCGGGAGTTTCTGGAAAGGAACTTTCTTTTAAATGATCTTGGAATAGCTTTGCGTATGTTAAATTCTGGAACATCTTTTTCTATTATAGTCATGCGAAGATAACGAATATATTTCTTCTAGTTTTCCATAAGCACAAAATACTATCTTTGTATAAAGGACAATATGCGGATTTTCATCATTCATAACTTCTATCAACATGCCGGCGGTGAGGACAGTGTCTTCAAGCAAGAAGTTGATGAACTTTCCCAAGAACATCAGGTGGCCACCTTCACCTGCCAAAACCAGAAAGGCATTGCGGGCATAGCGCAATTTCTAAGCTATCCCTTTAATATCCGTATGGCCAGACAGGTTATGCATAGGATCGCCTCCTTTAAGCCGGATGTAGTACATATCCATAACCTACACTACGCCCTTGGCCCTTGGCTAATACGCAAACTTGCCGCCCAGAAGATTCCGGTCGTTATGACCTTGCACAATTACAGGCTACTATGTCCATCTGCAACATTGTTCTTCCGAGGGCAGCTTTTTACAAGTAGCCTGCAGGCAGACTTTCCATGGCAGGCCGTCCGAAAACGGGTCTTGGACAACTCCTTGCTAAAGACGGCCATCACAGGCTTTACCTACTGGTGGCATCGCAAGCTGGGCACTTGGCATAAGGTTGACCAATTTATTGTCCTTTCTGACTTTGCCAAGCAGATCTTTGAGGAATCCAGCTTCCCCGTAGCGGCAGACTATTTTACAGTAAGGCCCAATGCAGTCGATGTGCTAGCAGGAAAGGCTAATAGAACGCAGGACTTCCTCTATATTGGTAGGCTTTCTGAGGAAAAAGGGATTCTGCCCTTATTGCTGGCGGTAGCAGAAACGGACTTCCGAATTAAAGTCTTTGGCACTGGCCCTCAGCAAGAGCAGGTAGTGGCCCTGGCCGGCAAGCATAGCAACATACAGTATATGGGCTTCCATAATGCCGAGCGTTTAGCCCAAGAATTGGCCACAGCCACAGCGCTTGTCGTCCCATCACTTTGTTATGAGGGCATGCCGATGAGCATCCTAGAAGCCTTTGGCAATGAGACCGCGGTACTGGCTAGCAATATTGGTATTTTAGCTGAAATGATTGTACCTTTACGTACAGGGCTATCCTTTGACCCCTATAACAAGGAAGAAATAAAAGCGGCATTATTACAATGGAGCCTGATGGATACCCCCTCTAAAGTACAGATCGGTAAAAATTGCCGAGCTGAATATGAAAACAAGTACACCGTGAAACAGAATATGCTGAAACTTCTCGCAATTTATCAGGGAGTACAGCTAAATAAAAGAAACAGATGAGCATTATAATATTAGACAAATTGAATCTCGCTAAAGAGATACATGCACAGCTAGAAACGGTCTATGACCCGGAGTTAAAACCGGCTAACATTATCGATCTAGGCTTGGTGTATGAAATTATTACCAAGGAGGATGGCGTAGCCAAGATTGTAATGACCCTGACTGCACCTGCATGTCCAGTCGCTGGGGAAATTATCAATGAGGTACAGCAAAAGGTAGCTGCCGTAGTAGGTGTTAAAGAAGCTATTGTGGAGCTGACCTTCGATCCCCCATGGACCAGAGATATGATGAGCGAGGAAGCTAAATTAGAATTAGGCTTCTTATAAGAAAAATGCCTTTCTATTTATTTAGAAAGGCATTTTTTATACTTAATTTTCTTTTACTGTAGCTTCCAACTGCGCTAAGGTCTTCCTGGGCTTTGTAGGTGGGGCATCCTTGCCAAACAACTTAAACCAGAGCGTACGCGACTCTTTGGTTAACAAAGGCGACACAATCGATAAGATTAAGACGTAAACCACCACAAAGGATTGTACAACTGGCAGCAAGCCGCCAGCCTTCCCGATATTGGCCATAATAATGGAGAACTCGCCCCTTGCGGACAAGGTGAAGCCTATATCAAAGGATGTCTTAGGCTTCAAGTTTGAGAATCTAGAGGCAAAGTATCCCGATGCCACATTCCCTATAATTGTAACCACTGCCGCTAAAGTAGCCCAGCCTACTGCCCCCCCAAGGGTGTACATATCAATTGATAGGCCGAAGCTAAAGAAGAACATGGCGCCAAAGAAATCCTTATAAGGGAGTATCATCGCTTCAATCTTCTTAATATAACGAGAGTCTGCAAACACCAAGCCTGCCATCAAGGCACCAATAGCCTCAGCCACGTGAATGGTCTCAGAGAAGCCCGCAATCAGGAATAATAAGCTAAAAATAATAAGAATAAAAAGTTCTGAAGTTTTCTCAAACAACAGTCGGTCAATAGCCGGCACCAGCTTCCTTCCCAAGATAAGGAAGGCTAGGATAAAGCCTAATGCGAGTAAGGAAGTTCCGGCCACCGACCAAAAGGATGTTCCTCCGGTCAAGATAAGCCCCGATAGGAAGGAAATGTGCATGGCGATAAATAGATCGTCAAACATAATCATGCCCATTATAACTTCCGTTTCCACATTAGCTGTACGCTTTAAGTCCGTCAGTACCTTGGCTACAATGGCCGTCGAAGAGCTCGTCATAACCCCACACAACACCATCATCTCCTTAAATGGCAAGTCCATTAACCAACCCACCAACAAGCCTGAAACAAAGTTAATAATCACATAGACAGTCCCGCCTGTGACCACAGCCTTGCCAGACTTCATCAGCCTACTGACTGAAAACTCTAAGCCTAGATAGAATAGCAGAAAGAGTACGCCCAGTCTACCCATAAAGTCTATAAAGGGCTTGCTTTCGGTAAAGGAGAGATCAATATGCCAAAAATGTGGAGCGTGCTGCCCTACGACCATACCGATAATTATAAAGAACGGAATAACAGAAAAGCGCAATTTATTGGCTAAAAGGCCAACAACAGCCACTAAGAAAACGGCAACTCCGACTTCAAGTATTAAGGTAGGTGACAGCATAAGCTTATATTAGAATCTCTTTTAAAAGTTTAATACCCAATTTCTTTCCTGCAATAACAAGGGTAGTATTTGGCGTGATTACATAATCTGGCCCAGGGTTAATAACCGTATCATCCCCATTGATCGCTGCAATAATCGAGGCCCCTGTACGCTGCCGAACTTCTAACTCGCCAATGCTTTTGTTGACCCCATCATTGGCCTCTGCGACCTTGTACCACTCAATACGCAGGTCATCCAAGGCTACCTCAATCGTTTCTAAGGCTTTCGGTTTATAAGACAATCCTCCTAAAATCCCCGCAACATGACGGGACTCCTCATCCGAGAGGGTCATCACGCAATGGGTCTCACTGTCATCATCTTCCGAGCGGTACAACTCCCGTTTTCCATCATCATGGATAACGACAATCATATTATCGCCAGCTTCAGTCTCGATTTGGTATTTTTTCCCAATACCAATCAAGTCACTTTCTCTAACTACAGACATAGTAAAAAATTTATTGATTTTATATCAAAACAATACTTGACACAGACAAACTTAATAAAAATATTACAAAAATAACCGACTTAATGCAGCTAAGATCCTGAGTCCCTTTAGTATCTTTAGTCCAAATAAATTATAACCTCTATGAAAAAAATCAATTTACTTATCCTGTTTATAGGGCTATTGCAAGTCTCTTTTGCGCAAAAAAGCAACCTTAAAATAGCTGTAAAATCCTCATCTATAAACTGGGAAGGCAAAAAAATTGTCGGCGGCCATGTGGGCACTATCGCCATAAAGGACGGCCAATTAACAGTGGAAAACAACAAGATTGTAGGCGGCGAGTTTACCATTGACATGCCTAGTATGGTCTGCACCGATGCCGCAAAACTTACTGCTCACCTGAAAAATGAAGACTTCTTCGATGTGAACAAGTACCCTACAGCCAAGTTTGTGATTACAAAGGTAGACAATAGCAAGGCTAAGCCTGAACTGACCGGAAACCTTACCATTAAGGACAAGACCAAGTCTATTAGCTTCCCCATTAGTATTAGCAATCAAAGTGCAAATGGCCTCGAGGCTGAGGCCATCGATGTCAAGGTAAATCGCCTAGACTTTGATATACGCTATGGATCATCTAGCTTCTTTGCTGACCTAGGCAATAGAGCCATAGCTGATGAATTTATTCTTAACATTAAGATAAAGGCTATAAAATAAGAAAGAGCGCTTAAAGCGCTCTTTCTTATTTTATAGCTACATCCTTAATCCGGAATGTACCATCTGCTTTTTCTTCTGCCTGCCCTATGGCTATGCTTTTTGAATGATAAAACAAGTACACTCGCTTATCAACCTGGCCTTCTTCCCAATACTTAATCCGAAGATCGCGGGCTGCCCGACCATCATAATCATACTTGGCGATAAAATTCTTAAATAGTTCTTCAGGCTCCGGCAAGACATCTCCTCCAAAGAAATAATGTTCCCCTCCCGTACGAATATGAAAGGCCTGATGACAGGGGGTATGCGCACCATTTAGTTCATAGGCGATCTGTGAGTTTATAATACCATCCCCCTCTACTAAGACTAAGTTGCCACTGCGCTGAATTACATCAAATATCTCCGTTCTATAGGAAGAGTTTTCACCACTGAATGCATTTTCCCACTCCCCTTGCTGAACATAGTACTCTGCATTTGGAAAGGCAATGCGGGCAACTCCATCCTTAAAGTCCACCATCCCTCCAGTATGATCTTTATGCAGATGCGACATCAAAACATACTTGACATCGGCTGGGTCAAAGCCCAACTTTCGGATATTTTCATGGATAATAAGCTCATCCTTGTCATTCCGAAACCCTAAACCTGTGTCACATAAAATCAACCCGTCTTCGCCAACAATTAGGAAGGGGTGAACATGTACAAAAATCGAACCTTTACGGCTTAAAGGATCGTCTTTCTCAGCATCAAAAGGAACAAATGCCTTTGTAATGTCTACGGAAAAAGAACCCTCAAATAGTGAATAAGCTTGTATCATTTTAAATTTAATTGTAAACAAGTAAGTTTCAGAATCTTAATCCCCCCAAGGCTTTCGTCATTAGGTAAACCAATTTACAAAACGTATATTTACACGTTAATACAGCCGCAAAGATATGCAAAAAAGGTGGGTAATAAAGCCAAAAAATGATGCAAAGAAAACCAACAATCTCAAAGAAGAATTAGGTGTTAGCCCGGTCATTGCGGAGCTCCTCATCAACCGAGATATAAACACATTCGAAGAAGCAAAACTATTTTTCCGACCTACGCTTGAAATGCTCCATGACCCCTTCTTAATGCAGGATATGGACAAGGCAATTGCGCGGATTGAACAAGCCATAGGCAATAAGGAGAAGATCCTTATCTATGGAGATTACGATGTGGATGGCACTACAGCCGTTTCGGTCGTGTACAGCTTTTTTCGGGACTTTCATTCAGGTATTGAGTTTTATATTCCAGACCGATATGCCGAAGGCTATGGCATCTCTACGCAAGGGATTGACTATGCAGCAGAAAATGGCTTTAGCTTAATT
Source organism: Sphingobacterium sp. (assembly GCA_030146225.1). Lineage (GTDB taxonomy): Bacteria > Bacteroidota > Bacteroidia > Sphingobacteriales > Sphingobacteriaceae > Sphingobacterium. Next base: position 18,139 of record JASLCA010000021.1, read on the forward strand.
ATTGCCTTAGACTGCGGCATTAAAGCCAATGACAAGGTGGATTATGCCAAGTCTAAAAACATTGATTTTATTATAGGAGACCATCACCTGCCGGGGGATATTATTCCTGCCGCGATAGCCGTACTAGACCCAAAACGTGTAGACTGCGCTTATCCGTACAAGGAACTTTCTGGCTGTGGGATAGGCTTTAAAATTATACAGGCCTTTATTCAAAAAAATGATATGGACATCCAATTGGCCTATCAATATTTGGATTTAGTCGCCGTCAGTATCGCTTCAGACATTGTCCCCATTACGGGAGAGAATAGAATCTTAACTCATTTTGGGTTAAATAAGCTTAATACAAATCCCAATTGTGGCTTGCAGGCCTTGATCAACCTATCCAGTAATAAGACTGGACAGTTTTCAGTAAATGACATTGTCTTTCAGATCGGGCCCCGTATAAATGCCGCTGGACGTATTGAGCATGCTAAAGATGCCGTCAAGCTGCTTATCGCTAAGTCCCTGCCTGAGGCAAAGGATTTTTCTACCACAGTGGACGATCAGAACAATCTCCGTAAGGACTTTGACTTAAAGATAACCGAGGAGGCCCTAGAGCTAATCGACAGCAATGAGCAATTAATTCATCGAAATTCAACGGTGCTGTACAAAGCAGACTGGCATAAGGGTGTAATTGGGATAGTGGCTTCTAGACTTACAGAGAAGTACTACCGCCCAACCATTATTATGACCAAGACCAATGGGCATATTGCGGGCTCTGCTCGGTCAGTTATTGGCTTTGACCTGTATGAAGCCTTAAGCGAATGCAGCGACCTTCTGGAGCAATACGGTGGACATAAGTATGCCGCTGGCCTGACAATGCCCCTTGAAAACCTAACCGCTTTTCAAGATCGCTTTGAGCAGGTGGTCAGTAGCAGTATTAAGCCTGAGATGCTGCAACAAGAGGTACGTATCGAGACGGAGATTAAACTGGCCGACGTGGATGCCAAGTTTTACCGTATCTTAAAACAATTTGAACCCTATGGCCCTCAAAATGAATCGCCCATCTTTTTAACAAAAAAAGTACAGGGCTCTGGCTATATTGTGGGGAACAATCATCTTAAAATTACCGTTCGTCAAGAAGGCGCGCCTTCTTTTGAATGTATAGGCTTTGGACTAGCGGAGCATTTAGATGCAATCAATAGTGGAAAATCCTTTGATATATGTCATACCATTGAGGAGAACAACTGGCGTGGCAAAAAGAATTTGCAATTAAATATTAAAGCAATTCGATATTAGAATATATTTGTAATCAAACGTTTAAGGGACAAGATGATATTAAGGGCAGAAAACCTCGTCAAAAAGTACAAACAAAGGACCGTTGTAAACGATGTATCCTTTCATGTGGAACAAGGGGAGATTGTTGGCTTACTAGGTCCCAATGGGGCAGGAAAGACAACTTCATTCTATATGATTGTTGGCCTGATAAAGCCCAATGATGGAAATGTCTATTTAGATGATGCGGATATTACCAAAGATGCCATGTACCAGCGTGCCCAAAAAGGCATAGGCTACTTAGCGCAGGAAGCTTCCGTATTTCGCAAGCTATCTGTGGAAAATAATATCCTAGCCGTCCTAGAGATACACTATCCAAACAAAAAAGAGCGGCTTGAGAAACTCGAGGAGCTGTTGACAGAATTTAGTTTGCACCGGGTTCGCAAGAACCGCGGCGACCTGCTCTCTGGTGGCGAAAGACGTAGAACCGAGATTGCTAGAGCCTTGGCTGCAAATCCTCATTTCATCCTGCTCGATGAGCCCTTTGCCGGCGTTGATCCAATCGCTGTGGAAGAGATACAAACCATTGTTTCAAAGCTGAAACGAAAAAACATAGGTGTTCTAATCACCGATCACAACGTGCAAGAAACTTTATCCATAACGGATAGAGCTTACCTGCTAACGGAAGGAAAAATAATGCTGACAGGAACTCCTGAAGAGATTGCGAGCAATGAACTTGCACGTAAATTCTATCTTGGCAGACACTTTGAGTTAAGAAGGAAAAAACTTTAACCAGCTCTTTAAATCTTAGCAATTATGGCATTACTAAATTCTCTCTTTACTTGGATAATGAAAAAGCGCATTCATCAGATTGAGCTTTTTATGAAGTATCCACATGATGTACAGGAAGAATGGTTTCAGAGTTTGATTTCTACAGCTGAAGCAACCGAATGGGGTAAGAAGTACGATTACAATAGTATTTTGACTCCTGAAGAATATAAAAGTCGCGTTCCTATTCAGGATTATGATGATGTAAAGGTCTACGTAGATCGTATGATTAAGGGGGAGCAAAATCTCCTTTGGCCTTCTGACATAAAATGGTTTGCCAAGTCCTCTGGCACAACATCCGACAGGTCCAAATTTATTCCCGTCAGCCTTGAAGCCTTAGAAGATTGTCATTACCAAGGCGGGAAAGACATGCTTTCTATCTATTGTCATAATAAGCCTGATAATCAGATATTCACTGGGAAATCCGTAGTTATTGGAGGCTCTTCCCAAATCAACAACTTTAGTCCAGACTCCTACTATGGGGATTTGTCCTCGATCTTAATCCGTAATCTACCCTTTTGGGCGGAGTTTAAGCGTACCCCAAATCTAGAGGTTACCCTCAACCCCATCTTTGAAGAGAAGATAGAACAGATCGCACGGATAACCATTAAGGAGGATGTAACCAGCTTAGCCGGAGTACCTACCTGGAATATTGTAATGGCCAAGCGCATACTTGAGATAACGGGCAAGGACAACCTCTTAGAGGTATGGCCAAACCTTGAGTTTTATGGCCATGGAGGAGTAAGCTTTAAGCCCTATAGGGAACAGTTTAAACAATTGATCCCCTCGGACAATATGTATTATCTGGAAAACTACAATGCATCGGAGGGTTACTTTGGCTTACAGGATCAGTCTGACTCTGAAGACTTGCTGCTGATGTTGGATTATGGAATTTATTATGAATTCCTCCCGATGGAAAATATAGATGACGAGCATCCCCATACCCTGCGTTTAGATGAGGTAGAAATTGGCGTGAACTACGCCTTGATTATCTCTACCAATGCCGGCTTATGGCGGTATAAGATTGGAGATACCATTAAGTTTACCTCCCTAGCGCCTTATAGATTCCAAATCTCTGGCCGTACCAAGCAATATATAAACACCTTTGGTGAAGAAGTGATTGTAGACAATGCCGAGGATGCCTTAGAGGCTGCTTGTAAAAAAACTGGCGCCATAATAAAGGATTACAGTGCAGGCCCCTCCTACTTTAAAGATGGACAAGCAGGGGCGCATGAATGGGTAATTGAGTTTGAAAAGCAGCCAAGTAATTTTCAGGACTTCTGCGAGACCTTGGACAGCACACTTCGGGAGATCAATTCCGATTATGACGCTAAGCGTTATAAGGATATGGCCTTAACCGCCCCAATAATTCACAATGCAAAGCCAGACAGTTTTTACAATTGGATGAAATCTCGAGGGCGACTGGGTGGACAAAACAAGGTTCCAAGACTGGCCAATAATAGGGATTATCTGGACTCATTACTAAAACAAATTAATGCCTAAAACATAAATTCGCTAAGCAGGTTGCTTTCGACTAAAATAGGCTTTCCAAATACAGCTTCTATAGAATCTTTTTTCTAACTTGCACATTCAAAATCTAATGTAATGAGCATGACGAATACTAATTCAATTCGCGTAGAGTCAACTACAACATCCAGACTTTCGCAGGTGGATTTCAATAATTTGAAATTTGGTCAGGTTATGACAGACCATATGTTAGTTGCCAATTATGAAAATGGGGCTTGGACAGATGTCAGCGTGGTGCCTTATGGAGATATATCCGTGAGTCCTTCCATGTCGGCATTACATTATGGACAAGCGATCTTTGAAGGTATTAAAGCCTACAAATTTGCGGATGGAACAGTTAGTATCTTCCGTCCAGACCAAAACTTAATACGCTTTAACAAATCAGCGGCACGCCTACAGATGCCAGCGGTTCCAGAAGAAATATTTATTGGGGGCTTAAAGGCGCTCTTAAATGTAGATCGGGAATGGGTACCTTCCTTAGAAGGAACGGCACTCTATATCCGTCCCTATATGTTTGCTACGGAGGCTGCCTTGGGTGTACACCCTTCTATATCCTATAAATTTATTATTATTTGTTGCCCAGTGGGTGCTTACTACAGCAAGCCAATCAGCTTAAAGGTAGAGACGCACTATACACGTGCAGTGGAAGGCGGGGTAGGCTTCTCTAAAAATGCAGGAAACTATGCCTTGTCGCTTTACCCTACGCAGTTAGCCAATGATGAAGGTTATGATCAAATTATGTGGACTGACGCACGTGAGCATAAATATGTTGAAGAGGCAGGAACGGCAAACCTTATCTTCCGTATAGGAGACAAGATTATTACGCCGCATGGAGATACCATCTTGCATGGCGTAACACGTCGTACCATTATTGAATTGGCAGAAAAATGGGGCTACCAAACAGAACAAAGAAAAGTTTCTGTTCAAGAATTACTGGATGGCATTAAGGATGGTTCGGTAAGCGAAGCATTTGCAGCAGGAACCGCAGCAACAATTACGCACATCTCTAGAATAGGCTTAAATGGTGTAGACTATGAATTGCCAGCTGTAGAGACACGTGACTTCTCCAACAAGGTACTTGACTACTTAGATCAACTCCGCTATGGCTTAATTGAAGATCCATTTGGATGGAATGTTATCGTTTAAAGCATATAAAAGCTATCAGAAATGGTAGCTTTTTTTATTTAACTCTGATTAAAAATAGAATCCCTATGCATCGGGCGATACACAGGGATTCAAACCAATTATTAACCTAAATTATGAATTTAAAATATGACAAATCGCGTGCCAATAATTTTTTAACAATAAAGATTATATATTTTTGTTACTAAGCTAAGAAAGCCAATATGCCCGCTAGGTCATTTGCTTCAAACCAATGGGTATTCCCATACTTTTTAAACCAAGTAATCTGCCGTTTAGCATATTGCCTAGAATGCTGCTTTATCTTGTCTACCGCTTCCGCTAGGGTCAATTTCTCCGCTAAATAATCAAACAACTCTGCATAGCCAACTGTAAGTAAGGCTGGCTTATGGCTATAGGCTTGCAAGGACTTTACTTCATCGAGCAAGCCAGATTCCATCATTATGTCCACACGCCTATTAATCCGCTCGTAGAGCTTGGCACGCTCCATATTAAGTCCGATGGTAATTACCTCAAAGGGACGATTCCCCTGAGCCCCGGCATGAAAAGTAGAAAATGCTTGTCCAGTAGCTTCATAAATCTCTAGCGCACGAATTACCCTTTGGGAATTACTGAGGTCCACCTTTGCATAATAAATGGGGTCAACCGCCTTTAGTTTAGCCTGCAAGGGGGCGATTCCCTCCTTTTCAAAGATACTGTTTAGACGTGCTCTTACTTCGGCTGGTACCTTGGGCAGATTGTCTAAGCCTTCGGTCACTGCCCGCACAAACAAGCCGGATCCACCTACCATAATAGCCACATCCTTGGTCTTAAAGATCTTGTCTAAGCATAACAAAGCATCCCGCTCAAAATCCCCAGCCGAATAATCAACAGCAATGCTATGGGAGTCTATAAAATGATGCTTAGCCTGAGCAAGTTCTGCCGCATCCGGCTTTGCCGTACCAATACTCATCTCCTGATAGAACTGTCTAGAGTCAGCAGATAGAATCTCCGTATCAAAGGCCTTGGCCAACTCAATGGCCATCGCCGTCTTGCCAACGGCAGTCGGCCCGACCACAACAATCAACTTCTTTGTATTTACGTGCATAAGCTATGAAAAAAAGTACCCTAAGCTTTTCTGCTTAAGGTACTTTAAATAAGGTTTAAAATCTATAAGGTTGCCTTAGTACTCGTCTTCGAAGCCACTTACCTCCTGGCCTTCTCCGCCTTCCCCTTCAGCCTCTTCATCATCATCAAACAAGTCAAACTCTTCCTCGTCATCAACACCATACTCGGTTTCATCAACTGGGATATCGTCTTCCTCATCCTCTTCATCCTCCAAGCCTGTTGCCAACGGAAAATTAGCCGCTGCCGCACTCTTTGGAGCCTCACCTACTGATTTAAATACAGCAGGGTATTCTTTGCCATCTTCCTCCTTTAGGATTTTTATTAATTCCACATGAAAATCATAAGGATAATCAAAGTTATAGGTATAGTAAAACTTCTGATGTGGATCATCAATAAATTTACTTAAGCGGATATCCTCCATATTCAATACCGCATTTGCAACCTTCCTTGCGGATGGCAAGAGTGCAATCTCCGTACCTTTTTTCCACTGATCGTTACTCACATAAAAAGATGAAGAAACCTCAACAGCATAACCGGTAGATTTATGAATTGCAGTATGCAAGTCTAAAAATGTACTTTTTGCGGGCATATCTATCTCGCGATAAACATCTTCATAGTCCTCAAAAGTCGCTCGAAATCTGTAAATAGCCATTTTTAAATGTATCGTGTAAATATTCTGATTTTAAAATTACAATAATTTTTAAAAAACTAATGTAACACTTTATTTTTAACAGTTAGGCCAAGCACTTCTCCTTGCTTTAACACAAAGTCCAGCGCAGCTTCCCTGCTATTGACAACCTCGCCTTCCAGAATGGCTTCGCGTAGCAAATTTTTAATGGTTCCGATTACCCGCCCTGGATTCAGGTCAAAGAGCTGCATTATATCTTCACCAGAGATTGGCGGCTGCCAATTCCGAATCTGATCGCGTTCCTCCACATCCTTCAGTTTCTGCTTGACCAGCTCAAAATTATCCCTGTATTTTTTCTTCTTATAGTCATTCTTGGTTGTAACATCCGCATGGCATAATAGCATCAAGGCCTCAATATCATCTCCGGCCTCAAAAAGCAATCGCCGCACAGCCGAATCAGTCACAATATCCTTGGCCAGTACAATAGGTCTTAGGTGTAACTGCACCAGCTTCTGCACAAACTTCATCTTTTCATTTAAGGGCAGCTTCAGCTCCGCAAACAACTTTGGAACCATCTTAGCCCCTCTATCCTCATGTCCATGAAAGGTCCAGCCTACACGCTTGTCAAAACGCTTGGTAGCCGGCTTCGCTATATCATGCATTATGGCGGCCCAGCGCAACCATAAATCCTCAGATAATTCGGCAACATTGTCCAAGACCTCTAAGGTATGGTAAAAATTATCCTTATGCGCTCTGCCTTCTATAACATCCACCCCATAAAGGTTAGCCATCGCTGGAAAAATATGCTTTAACAAGCCCGTATCAAACAGGTAATTAAAGCCCAGGGAAGGCTTGGGCGCTAAGATAATCTTATTCAGCTCATCGGTAACACGCTCTTTGGAAATAATACGGATACGCTCTACACTGTCCGAAATAGCCATTATAGCAGGCATATCAATCTTGAAATTCAACTGCGTTGCAAAGCGTATAGCACGCATCATACGCAAAGGATCATCCGAAAAGGTAATCTTTGGATCCAAGGGCGTACGGATAATGCCTTGCTCAATATCGGCCAAGCCATTAAAAGGATCGATCAATTGCCCAAAAGTCTCCCCATTTAGGGAGTAGGCCATCGCATTTATGGTAAAATCCCTGCGATTTTGATCATCTTCTAAGCTCCCATCTTCTACAATGGGATTCCTAGAGTCCGAGCGATAAGACTCCTTACGTGCCCCTACAAACTCAATATTTATATGATCATGCACCAGCATAGCGGTGCCAAAACTTTTGTATACCGCAACTTTAGTATGTAATATCTCGCCCAATTTAGTGGCAAAATCTATCCCACTCCCGACCACAACAATGTCCACGTCATTCTTAAATGGACGCCCCATTATTCGATCCCGCACATAGCCCCCAATCACATAACATTTGATATGTTCTTGATCAGCTAAATCTTTTATAATTTGAAAAATAGGATGTTGTAAATTCTCTCGCATAGCAAACCTCTGTAGGTAAAAACCTATTAGGGGGCAAAATTACGTAAAATTAGATACATTCCTGTACCTTTATGGGGATAAAAGGTCGTAAAAATACTAATCCCTATCCTTGGACAGTCTGCGGAAAGCCAAAGGATTTGCGGTCAACTCCGCCTGCTCTCTTCTACACTTAACAATATGTACCGCGGTAAATATTGCTTCTAAAAAAGAGTCATGGGAGGCTAAGTTTTTACCTGCAATATCATACCCTGTCCCATGATCTGGGGAAGTACGTACTGTAGGCAGTCCTGCTGTAAAGTTTACGCCTTTACGGGATGCAATATGCTTAAATGGTATTAAGCCTTGATCATGGTACATCGCCAATACCGCATCAAACTTTGTATAGGTGTCTGTCGCAAAGAAGCCGTCTGCTGGATAAGGTCCGAAACAGAAGATGCCCTGCTCATTCGCCTTTAGTATAGCTGGTCGTATTACCTCATCGTCTTCTTTACCGATAATGCCATTGTCTCCTGCATGTGGGTTTAATCCCAAAACAGCAATCTTAGGCTTTTGTACCCAGAAGTCCTTTTTAAGGCTTTCATGCATCAGCTTTAATTTCTTTAAGATAGACTCCTCAGTAATTGCCGCAGGCACATCCTTCACCGGAATATGGCCCGTAACAACGCCTACGCGAAGCTCATCTGTAATCATAAACATCAGCACATCATCAGCCTTAGCCTTTGCTTGCAGGTATTCTGTATGTCCAGGAAAGCTAAAGCCTTCCTGCTGTATATTTTGTTTATTTATAGGAGCGGTTACCAAGGCGTCGATTAAGCCCGCATTTAGATCTTCAACTGCTTTCTCTAAGGAAAGAAAAGCGTATTTACCACCAATTTCATTTTGCTCCCCCAAAACAAGCTTAACATCTTCCTGCCAGCAGTTTATCATATTGGAGCGCTTTGGATTGGCTTGATCCGCACTGTTAATTACATTAAAACTAAAATCTTGAATGCCTATTGCCTTCCGATGAAATGAAGCTACTTTTGTATTTCCGTAAACGATAGGTGTGAAAAATTCTAAAACACGTGGATCCATTAAGGATTTGATAATCACCTCTAACCCTATGCCATTCACATCGCCTACTGTAATACCAATTTTTAATTTCTCACTCATCTTTTTAAAAGCTTTGAATCAAAAATACAAAATTTACCATATAAAAGGCAGTTTGAAAAGCAAATTGTTAGGAATAACTATCTTTGCAATCTATTCTATAAGCTATGAGCACAGTACGCGCTAAAAAACATCTAGGGCAGCATTTCTTAAATGATAAGAATGCCGCCAAAAAAATTGTAGAGGCTTTAGACCCTTCCCTTGGCTTTAAGCAAGTTCTGGAAGTAGGTCCCGGTATGGGGGTGCTTTCTGATTTCTTATTAGAAAAGGAGGATTACGAGACCTGGATGATTGACATAGACGGCGAGTCAGTAGAGTTTTTGGCCGATAAATATCCCCAACTAGGCGATCGCTTAATTCATGGAGACTTCTTAGCCTTGGATTTTGGACAACACTTTGGGGAGAAGATGGCTATTATTGGCAACTTCCCCTACAATATCTCCTCGCAAATCCTATTTAAAATACTCGATGAGCGCAACCGTGTCGTGCAGATGACAGGGATGTTCCAAAAAGAAGTAGCCGAGCGCTGCGTCGCTAAGCCAGGCAGTAAGGAGTACGGGATTTTAAGCGTATTTCTACAAGCCTATTACGACCTGCAATACCTATTCACGGTAAAAGCTGGAGCCTTCAACCCACCTCCAAAGGTGCAATCGGGTGTAATTAAGATGACCCGCAACAAGCGCGAAGCCCTGAGCTGTGACGAAGGTCTATTTTGGCGGGTAGTCAAAGCAGGCTTTAATCAACGCCGCAAGACCCTGCGCAACTCCCTATCAGCCGTAGTGCCTAAAGACAAGATGAGTGACAATCCACTCTATGAATTACGTGCTGAAAGACTATCTGTACAGGACTTTGAAAGTCTTACCGCAGAGATTTCAGCAGCCCTTTAACCACCGCTCAATACAGCAAGCTATGAAACAACGCATCCTTATTGTCGATGATATACATGAGATCCTATTGGATAAATTCCGTGAAGCAGGACTGGACTTTGACTATCAGCCTGATTTTACAAGGGCTGATGCCGAGGCAGTAATTGCAGCGTACAGCGGCTTAATTATCCGCTCCAAGTTTCAGGTTGACGAAAGCTTTATTAATAAAGGCAGCAAGCTAGAAATTATTGGGCGGGCAGGTGCAGGCATGGACAATATCGATGAAAGCTATGCGAAGCAGAAGGGGATTTTACTCCTTCCTGCGAATGAAGGCAATCGGGATGCAGTAGGCGAGCATATGATCGGGATGCTGTTGAGCTTGATGAACAAGCTCAACCAAGCGCATCAGACAATTACTCAAGGCCAATGGCTACGAGAAGCTCATCGAGGGCATGAACTTAAAGGGAAGACCGTGGCGCTTATAGGCTATGGGCATAATGGCCAGGCTATGGCTCGTAAGCTCTCCGGCTTTGAGGTGAAGGTTATTGCTTATGACAAGTATAAGACGGGCTTTTCGGATGCCTATGCCAGCGAAGTATCTATGGAGGAGCTTGTAAAACAAGCCGATGTACTTAGCTTCCACATCCCCCTTACGCGAGAGACCAGCAACCTAGTCGATGATGAATACTTATTCCATTTCCGCAAGCCCCTCTTCTTCTTAATGGGTGCACGTGGAGGAATCGTACATGTCCCAGCAGTCTTAAAGGCAATGGACCAAGGAAAGATTATAGCTGCTGCATTTGATGTGCTGCCTATAGAGAAATTCCCAACACTTGCCGAACAAGCTTGGTTTAAGGATTTAATAACACGCGAAAATATACTCTTAAGTCCACATGTAGCCGGCTGGACCTATGAAAGCTACTACAAGTTAGCCGAAGTATTGGCCGACAAGTTTATTGCAGCGGGGAAAGGATAAGTACCGCAGCCCATACCAGTAAAAACTGTAGCACAAGTGCCATATCCAATAGATAGGTATAGTGGTAATGGCCTTTATGCTTAAATACAAAAAATCGTAGTATAAGGCCAACCATAAGATTGCAGCTTAAGATGCCCATCTTAATAGGCAATGGCAGGACAGAAAAGAGTAGCAATAGGCTATGCAAAGCCAAGAGGTAATAACATAAGCGAATAGCCTTTTCAGCGCCTAAGATGCTTGGAATAGTCTTCAGGTGGTAGTAGGAATCCTGCGCTATATCCCGAATATCAAATGGCAGCGTACAGACCAGCAAGAAGATAAACTTAAATATAAA
>JASLCA010000248.1 GCA_030146225.1 Sphingobacterium sp.
AACCTTATTTCCTCATCCCAAGCCTTTGAATGCTAGCGGAAATTTATCGAATAACAGAATAGCAGCAAGCGCTACGACTTCCAGATTTTTAACAATACTTAGACCAGCTGCAAAAAACAGGTAGCCCCCCTTAATAAGCGCCTTCCTGAATATACCTTAGCTAATCCTGATCGACTTGTCCTGTCCGTAGGCATACAGGAGATAAAACTGCCCCCGCCCTTTACAGCTATTTTAGGCTGAGTTAGAATGAAGAGCATACTTCAACTCTGTGCCTAGCACTATAGGATGATAATAATTTCTAGATTTAAAGACAAAAGGGGAAATTAAACAAAGGCTTAAAAGCCAATATGCCCATCAGAACTTACCAAATCTGGCAGCAGCATACTTAATCTAGTAACTGACTGTCTAGAAACAAACTACTGACTTCCTGCATAAAGCATTGCATAGAAGCGTAAATCCGAGAAGGATTTAATTCTTTCCTTATGCATATAAGTGCACTTAAAATCGGCAAGCAGGGAAATCCAGCTATTCATTTTAATAAAAAAATCTCTTAACATTAAATTAATATACGGATCACCTTTTGTTCATACCTTTGCAAAAATTATATGTATGGATAATTATTTATATCTCGTAATTATTACGCTTGTCACGCTAGGAATCATTGACCTGATGGTCGGTGTTACGAATGATGCTGTAAATTTTTTAAACTCAGCGATTGGTTCCAAAGCCATCTCTTTCCGCTTGATTATGATTCTGGCCAGTGCAGGTATATTGTCTGGGGCTGTTTTCTCAAGTGGAATGATGGAGATTGCTCGAAGTGGAATTTACGTTCCAGGGATGTTCAGCTTCAATGATGTGGTTATTATTTTCCTCGCTGTTATGATTACCGACATCATACTTCTGGATGTATTCAACTATTTCGGTCTTCCAACCTCTACCACAGTATCCATTGTCTTTGAACTCTTAGGGGCTGCAGTATGTCTTGGATTGTACAAAATAGCAAGTAGTACAGACGATTGGTCTACCCTTTCCCAGTATATTAATACGGAGAAGGCTTCGGAAATTGTGATTAGTATTCTCTTGTCCGTATTACTGTCTTTCACTGTGGGCATGGCAGTTCAATACTTTTCACGCCTCATTTTCACCTTTCAATACGAACGAAAAATAAAAACCTTTGGGGTTTTATTTGGGGGTATTGCACTCTCTTCTATCTGTTATTTTATCCTTATAAAAGGATTGAAGACAGTTTCCTTTATTGATGCATCGACGAAGGATTGGATCGGCACCCATGAGCTCCAGCTGATACTAGGAAGTTTTGTCTTGTTTACGCTACTTAGCTTTATCCTCACCAGATTAAAAATCAATATTTTAAAAGTCATTATCGGTGTAGGTACCTTCGGTTTAGCACTTTCCTTTGCAGGGAATGATCTCGTTAACTTTATCGGTGTACCGGTCGCTGCTATTCAAGCAATAGGTTTCTTCCAGGCATCTGGCGGCAATCCAGACACCTATATGATGACAGAACTAGCCTCTGCCGATATTGTTGCTCCATTCTGGATTTTATTTATCGCAGGTGCGATTATGATTATTACCTTATGGACATCCAGTAAAGCAAAGACCGTTATCGAAACCGAAATGAGTCTTAGCAGCCAAGACGGGGGAACAGAAAAGTTCCAACCCAATACCTTGTCCCGTTGGATAGTAAGAGGCTTTGTAAATATTGGCGGAGCTATCAGCTATTTGATGCCACGCACGCTACAATCCCGCTTGGATAGCCGTTTTGAAAAAACATCTTTGGGCAAAAAGAGTAAAGATGAATCGCCCATGTTTGATATGGTGCGTGCCTCCGTCAACCTTATGGTGGCAAGTAGCCTTATTGCATTGGGAACATCTATGAAGCTCCCCTTATCCACAACCTATGTTACATTTATGGTTGCAATGGGTACAGCTTTCGCCGATAGAGCTTGGGATAGAGAGAGTGCTGTGTACCGTGTATCTGGGGTATTTCATGTTATCGGAGGATGGTTCCTTACAGCAGCTACAGCCTTTGCTGGAGCACTAGCTATTGCCTACCTGCTTAAAATTGGGGGCATTATTACATTTGTTGGTGCATTAATTTTCTTAGCCGTGCTATTAGTATTTAATGCTAAAAGCCATAAAAAGAAAGTAGCAGCACAAGCTGAGCGCAAGCTTAAACTTGGTAAAGAGGATATACATACCTTACAACAAGTTTCTGATGCAAGTGCAAATCAGATCAGTGAAGTATTTGCTAAATCCAACATGTTCTATAAAGAGATTGTTGAGGGGCTAATCACCAACGACTTGAGCAGCCTTTCCATGAACAAGAAATTGATTAAGAAGTTCTTGCGGGATTTGGACTCTACGAATGACAACCTATACAATTTTATTCGCAATCTTGACGCCACCTCTGTTAAAGGTAGTAGGTTCTATATTATGTCCCTAGGCTACCTACAAGATATTGTAGAGAACCTATATGTTATTGCAGGCAATGCACACAATCATGTTGACAACAACCATAAACTGCTCAAAGAGTATCAAGGGAATGACTTACGTCTGGTTACCAATGTACTAGGCAACTGGTATGCAGAAGTCTATCGATTGTATAAACGGCGTGATTTCTTGAAGCTCGAAGCCACAATGAAACAGCGTGATGAGCTTCAAAAAGCAATAAACGAGCTATTGGATAGACAGATAGATCATATTCGAACCACAGAAAACAGTCCAAAGAACAGTAAGCTTTACTTCTCTATCCTATTAGAGACCAATGAGCTGATTAGTTCTACATTTAAACTTTTAAGGTTATTTAAAGAGTTTGAAGAGTTTAAATTAAACAATAAGAAACAAAACTAACTTGAGTTAGTTAACTAAAGCCCGACATTGATCGGGCTTTTTTAGGTTCAAAAACACTTGATATCAAGTTATTTATGAGAAGTCTGAAAGCCTTCGAAAGACAAAGAAGCCCAAGCCCCCCTAAAGAATACAGTAAAAAACAGCGGCAATGGATTATTCATGCCCTTTACTATTCATCTCTGATAAAAGGCATAAATACGCAGTCTGCAGATGGATTCCTGTGGTATTCTCTATGCAGCAAGGCAGCCTGAGAATAAATTGTTGATTAAGAAACTATATATCGGGGAATTTTATTTTCCTTTGTCTAGATATGTTATTAAACTAAACGTAAATCTAATGGGTAAAATCGTCGATTTCTTCAACCTTCATCAAGGTGAGGACAAGAAAGAGAGAGTACTGGAGAATGTAACCGCAAATATTTCCTTTCGTGGAGCCAACCTATGGATACTGGCATGCGCTATCGTAGTAGCCTCTGTAGGTCTTAATGTTAACTCCACAGCCGTTATTATCGGAGCGATGCTAATATCACCGCTGATGGGACCTATAGTAGGAGCTGGCTTTGCCCTAGGCACCTATGACTTCGGCCTCCTGAAAAAATCTTTAAAAAATTTATTGATTGCTACTTTAGTGAGCCTTTTCGTTTCCTATCTATATTTCCTACTTAGCCCGTTCAAAGAGGCTCAATCGGAACTATTAGCACGTACCTCTCCCAATATCTATGATGTGCTAATCGCTTTCTTCGGGGGGCTTGTAGGGGTTATTGCCATAACACGCGTGGAAAAAGGCAATCCCATACCTGGAGTTGCCATCGCCACAGCATTAATGCCTCCACTTTGTACTGCCGGCTATGGATTAGCAATCGGTAATATATCCTACTTTGGAGGGGCTATGTATCTATATACGATCAATTGCTTCTTTATCTGCATCTCTACATTCGTAATTGTAAAATTCTTGAAGTATCCTAGTGTTGAATTCTTAAATGAAGGCAAGAAAAAACGCATCACGCGAACCATTACATTGATGATATTTGTTATGATAGTCCCGAGTTCATACCTAGCCTATGCCCTCTTACAGGAGAAGAAATTTACACAAAATGTAAATAATTTTATTCAGGTAGAACTGGTACAAAAGGGATATACACTAATATATGAAAAGACAGCCTTTAAACGAAGTCCTAAAAAAGTGGAAGTTGCTTTCTTAGATAAGAAATTCACCTCAGCTGAGCTTGCGGATTTAAAGTCTAAGATGAAGACCTATAATCTAGAAAACACCGAATTACTTATTAGACAGGATAGCACCGACTTGAAAAGGGACATACTTGCAGAAATAAACAAGCGCTCTGACAATGTATCCGAAAAGGATATCCTGATCCAGAATTTACGCAAAGATCTTGCTACCTATAAATTTGATGACCAAGATCTCGTTCGTGAGATTAGCATACTATTCCCCTCGGTTACACCTTTTTCTATAGGAAAGCAGTTAACCGTCCTCAATGTTGACAGTATGCAGATGGAAACCGTGTTGTTGTATGGAGGAAAAGAGATGCTCCCTGAAGCTGAACACAAAAAACTAAAGGATTGGTTGGCGATGAAGATAAAAGGTGGGAAAATAAGAATATTGAAATTAGAGAAAGGCGACAGTATAAAGTAGCTCATATCCACAAGCCCTAAAGCAGGATAATGACTTGCTAATGAAAGAGAAAGGAAATTAATTGAACAATCACCCCCATTAATCTAATTTATTTTGAGGGGATGAAAATAAGAAAAATTGTCCAAGAATTCAGATATAGCTTACTAATTACAACCGCAGATCAACATCATCCGTTTGGGTAGTTTTGCTTTTTATTGAATCAGAAAATTTCTTCCCAAACGCATAAGAAACAGTGAAATTTAAATTGGAAAAATTACGATTTTGTATTATTTCCTGTTTTAGATTTAATGTATTCAATTGAATCTCGCGTCTGCCATTTATTTTGAACATGTCGACATAAGAAAGTTTAACATTAAACTTATCCTTAAACACATTAGTCGCCACTAAAAAAGAAGTAAATGGTCTTTCCTTTGTTTTGGAAAAAAGATCATATCTTCTCGAATCATAATCAATTAATAAAGAAGTTTGAACTTTCTTAAACAGTTTAGCAGAGAAATTAATTGTCCCTATAACACCGAATCCAGAATTAAAAACACGCTCCTCTCCCCCCCTGCTTAAATGATTATAATTTATTCCAGCACTTGTATAGAGCTTTACAGTTTTTGAAAGAACTAAATCATGTCCAAGATTGATTCTGCCTCTTCTTATCCCACCGATATTAGCCTTTGTATATATTAGGGTATCACCAGAGTTACGAATATCCTGGTAAATCGAATTACTATTTAGGAGGTAATTTGCAGTGAACGAAAGAAAATTCTTTTTATAAGGTTTATTAAAAGAAAAACTATAAGTATCGGAATAAGATTGCTTCAAATCCGCATTGCCTTGTTCGAATGTTGTTGGATCTATTATTATTATATGTTTATTGAGATCAATAGGCGTAGGACGATGCAATTTACGGAAATATCCTACTGACAATCTACTTGATTTCCCTGTCTTAATTCCCAGTGTTGCACTTGGTAAGAGACTATAAAAGGATCTTTCATTATCATCCATGATATTTTTAGACATATCGTAGTATAGAGTGCTAGAAAAATCCAATATCTTTCCAACACGGAATTGCAAGTCTGAATATAAGCCTAAATTGTATTGTTTAATATTATCTATTTCATCAAGTTTATAGTTTCTGTCTGTAAACTTCAATCCAAAATCGTATAGGGCCTCTTTAAAAAAATTGGATTTGCCATCAACATAAGTCTCTATTGTTAAATCGGATAACCCAGAAAAAACTTTATTACTAATTTCTTTGCCGTTAGATAGCTTATAAAAGTCATTCTTGCTATAATCAGTATATTTACCTTTAACAGAAACGTTATGGCCTTTAAGCTTCTTGTCATAAACACCGTCCAACGTATAAATCCAATAATCGTCAACCGTCTGAGCAGCGAATTGATTTTCAGCATTATTACTGAGAATTGTCCCTATAGTTTTTCCATTTAATTTATAGCCAAAATAATCAAACCTAAAGAAAAGATCACTCGTTGAATCTGGTGTAAAT
Source organism: Sphingobacterium sp. (assembly GCA_030146225.1). GTDB lineage: Bacteria > Bacteroidota > Bacteroidia > Sphingobacteriales > Sphingobacteriaceae > Sphingobacterium. Next base: position 6,020 of record JASLCA010000248.1, read on the forward strand.
TTGACGTCTAAATTGGCCTCTTTTTGTCTATTCTGTGTTTTTCTAAAACTAGACTGACGATAATACCCACTATTAACTTCCCTATAGATTTCTGTCTCAGTTTTTTGATCCTGCTCAGAAAAGCTGAAAGCGGATCGAAATAACCATTTTCCGGATTTCAAGGATATTGACGGATTTATGCCTTGTC
>JASLCA010000046.1 GCA_030146225.1 Sphingobacterium sp.
ACCTGCCGCAGGACCATTTAGGTCAATATTGGAAGTAAAGAAGAAGCGATCATCGTCGTCCACGATAATGTCATTCCCAACCAATCCGTAGGTACCTCTAATTTTGAATTTTGGAATAATTCGTTGTAAGCCTTCCCAAAACTTCTCATCCGACACCTGCCATCCTATACCAAAAGAAGGGAAAAAGCCCCAGCGAAAGCGGGGATCAAAACGCTCAGAGCCGTTGATTCCAAAGTTAAATTCCGCAAAATATTTTTGTGAAAGTCCATAGGTAAAACGCCCGGCCAATGCCACATTACGAGAGGGAAGTGAACTATCTAAGTTTACAGGACTTCCATCCATGCTCTCTTTTACAGAACCTACAACCAAACCACCTACATCATGCTTGCTTGCGAACTTTCTATTGTATAACAATGCGCCTTCTGCATAGTAGCGGGCTTGAACAAACTTACTTCCTGCTGTATAGTCTATATAGTCTGAACCTCCCTCTGGATTTAAAGAAGCTAATTCATAGGGGAATTCCTCATTATTTGGGTTATGGGAACCTTTAATATATTGGTAGTAGAAAGGCTTATAGCTGCGCTGAATATTAAAGCCTGAATAGCGTGTTAGGCTACCAATAAACCTGGCCTTTAGACCTGGGGTTAGGGCATTAAGATTTTGATGTAACTCCAGTTGCGTCAACAAGGTACTGTTGCGTACGTCTTCATAGCCTCGCATCACATCCGCATAGGGATTAATATATTCTGGAGAACCTTCTCCATAGGGATCATCCGAATAATTTCCAAAGAGCACGCGATCTAGATACTGGGTATTTCGGTCTTTGGCAAAGTATGCTGGGAAGAGCACTGGGTTGGCTAATAATGTCTTGCCATAGGTATTTGCACCACCGCTTCCTGACTCACCAATCGGTCCTGAATAATCATCAAAATTGGCATTTAAACGAACCTTGGCCTCTAAAGTTTTAGTTAGATTTAAATTGACATTGGAGCGTATATTATACTTCTTTAAGTCTATATTGGTATTAAATGGGTTGCGCTTGTCGACCTTCAATATCCCATTGTCCTGCGAGTAAGAACCAGCCAAGTAATAGGTGGCTGCATTTCCTCCACCTGTAAGGTTAATATTAGCGCGCTGATTAATGGAGTGATTACGGGTCATCAGGTCTTTCCAGTTGACTGCTGGATAAACATAAGGATTGCGATTTGGATCTCGAGTCATATCGATTTTCCCCTGTGGGTAAGTCAACTCATTATGCCTAGTCAGGCTTGCAATATTTGAGTACTCCATAAAGGATACGGGATCTGCCAGGTCCACCTTTGTGGTGGGTGTGGAAAGCGAGGTTTCATACCTAAAAGAAGTTTTCACCTTTCCTTTCTCTCCCTCTTTTGTCGTAACAAGCACCACCCCATTGGCTCCGCGAGCACCATATAGGGCCGTTGCGGATGCATCTTTTAAGATCGAGAAGCTCGCAATATCATCGGGGTTTAGCCTAGCTAAATCTCTAGAGGTCATCTCAATATTATCAATCAAGATTAAGGGGGAGGTCAATCCACTCCCAAAGGAGGTTACGCTACGCACAAAGAACTGCGCATCTTCTTCTCCTGGAGCGCCCGTAGACTGATAGGCAACCAGACCGGCCATCTTGCCCGCAAGGGCTGTTGTCAAGTTACTTGCGGGGGTTCTTAAGTCTTTTACATTGACTGTTGTGATTGAGGACACCACACTCTCCTTGGTCTGTCTCCCAAAAGCTACCACCACCGTTTCTTCAATGGCCTCGCTATCCTTTACCAACTTTATATTTAACAGCTTATGCTTCCCCACAGCCACAGTTTGCTGCTCATAACCTATATAAGAAAAGATAAGGGAGTCCACATCCTTTACCTGTAGCTCATATACTCCTTCCGCATCACTAGTCGTCCCATTCGTGCTACCCGCTACGCGGACACTCACCCCCTGAATAGGATTGTCATCTGCACTATCGGTCACCTTACCCGTGATATTTCTTTGCTGAACAGCTAGTGTTATAAAATTAGACTCCTTGGCGGGCATAACAGCAGCGGTATTTACCGCCTTCTGCGCCTTAGCCTTTATTACAATGGTCTTGTTCTCCATTACCCAACCCACAGGCTTACCGACAAGCAACTTGTCCATAGCTAGGTCTAAATTCATATTTTGAATGTCCACATTAACCTTGATATTGGCTAAGTCTTTTCCACTCAAAAAGAAGGGATGCCCACTCTGCTTTTGAATGGTTTGCATGGCTTCTACTAAAGGAATATTCCTTGCCTTCAACGTAACTTTCTGCGCAAAACCATCGGCAAGAACGGTAGAGATGTTGAGTAATATTAATAGCATTACCAGTTTCATATTCAGCAGTATTCGATAAATAAGGGCCTCCTTACGACCCTCATATTCTTGAATTAAAAACATATATTTGTACTGTTTAGATTATGTTATCATTTTATCTTACAATTCACTACAGCATTACGCGTAGCTGGAGTTAGGATAAGCCCTAAACAGTTCCGGATTGTGTTGCAGCACTTTCCGGCTTTTTTATGCTTCTCCCTATGTGTCCTATGGCTTTTCTTTCGGTTTTCTCATAATAGTCATGGTTAATGATTTATATTTACTTTAATACAATTAGCTTATTTTGTTGATCGGAACGCTCAATCCTAAACTTGAGGCCACTGGATTGCATAATTTTTATGGCTTCAGCAAAGTCCGCTGATTTACTGATCGTGCCATATAGATGGGTATCTGGAATCAAGCCCTTATTGACAATTTCAAAGTCGTACCACCTACTTAAGACAAGCAAGGCCTCCTTCAATTCCGTTTCATAAAAACGAAATTCATTGTCCCGCCAAGCTAGGTATTGGTCCAAATCTACCTTGTGCTTAAAGAAATTAAGCGGACTGCTGACAGCCTGTTCTCCAGGCTTTAAGAGAAGAGCGCGATCTTTTTCATGGATTTGTACCGAGCCTTCTACCAAGGTCGTTTCAATACGCGCATCCTCAGGGTACCCCTTGACATTGAATGCTGTCCCCAAAACTTTGACAAGCTGAGTTCCGGTTTTGACCATAAATGGCTTATCAATGCCATCTTCGCGCAGCTTGGACACTTCAAAATAGGCCTCCCCAAGTAGCTCTACCGTACGGGTATCCCCCTCAAATCTGGATGGATAGATTAATTTAGAATCTGCATTGAGCCATACCTTAGTGCCATCCATTAAGGTTATTTGATATTGTCTCCCCTTAGGGGTCTTCAGCTCAGCATAAAATAGCTTCTCCTCTTCCAACTCATCCAATACCGCACCATTGGCATAGGTCAAGTTCTGGCCCACTACCAAGCCCACGCCATCACTACTCAACTCCAACACCCGGCCATCAGCAAGCGTAATGGAAGCCATATTGACTCCAGGCTGAATGTCTTGAAGCTCGATTGCCTGACTCTTGGTATACAGGAATTTATAATAGGAAATCCCGGTTAAGGACAGGAGGAATACCGCTGCCACATAGGGCAACAGCCTACGCATTATGGAGACTGGCTTTCGCGCTTTAATTTTGGAAAAGACAGTACTAGACAAGCGGCTTAATCTTGCCTCCTTTTCTAAGCCTAGTTCTAAAAATAGCGCGACATCATCCAACAGCATAGTCTCATCCGCTAAGTCTCCTAACAAACTGTTTATAGCTGGATTTAAGGCTGCGAGCCTATCCAATTCTTTTTGCTCCGCAGCAGTAATTGAACCTTCTATTTTCCTCTTAATTAATCTCGCTATCGCTGAAGTATCGTTCATTTTTCTCCCTTTGTTATAAGCAATACGAATCAAAGCGAAAATCCTTAGTAAGAAAATGAAAAAATAGTGAAGAATTTAAGTTAAAAAAGAAGAAAAGGGATGACTCAATAATACATTAGGCTAATAACCAATCAGTTAAATAGACTATTTATGATTTTAATTAATTAAATAAAATCAAGAAAGTTTATAGAAATCAGGGGTAATTGGCTACTATTCGCTACAAGCGAAAGCGCAAAAAAGAAATGTGCAAGCGATTAAAGCCTATAGTAAGCAGGAGTGGGATTTTAAAAAGTATGTTCTGGAGGCGCTTAAGATAGGCGAAGGATTGACTAGGTGTAGGCAAGCAGTTTACAGGCTGATTTTTAGCACAACCTGACTAATTATGCGGGGTAAATAAGTACAAATCCTAGCATGGCAAGGAAAGCGAGGCAGGAAGCGATTTAGACTGTGGAAGCCTTAACAGATTTTATACTCAATGCCTAAGTTTTCAAACAACTGTTGATACTTGACGGGGATATTATCACTTATAATCATATCAATCTTACCTAAGTCCGAAATCTTGCCTAAGC
>JASLCA010000050.1 GCA_030146225.1 Sphingobacterium sp.
CCAATTTTTAACAAGTTAATTAATCAAAAGGAAAATACGAAAAAAGGCCTACCATTTTAGGGTAGGCCTTTTTGAGAAGCTCAAAGGTTGAAACTTATTTCTTGTCTTTTGCTGCTTTGTTTTTATGCTCTGCATTCAAGGCTTCGATTACCGCATTGGTAATGTCTAATTTTGAATCTGCATATAAAACCGTAGGATTAGATTTTGAATAAGTCAATACTAAAGTATAGCCTTTTTCTTCTGCATGTTTCTTTAAATATTCAGTGATTGCATTGTAAACATTGTTGAATTCAGCAGACTCATCTTGTGCGATAGATGCCGAAGCATTTTGATCTAAGCGACCCAATTCATCTTGTTTACGCGCTAATTTTTCTTCTGTAGCTTGACGTTCTGAAGCGCTCATAGAACCCGCTTTTTGTTGATAGTCAGCAACCTCACGTTGGAAGGCTTGGCCTTTAGCTTGTAAATCGCCTTGCGCCTTTTTTACTTTAGCTTCCAGCTTGCTTCTAATTTCTTTGAAATACTCGTATTTCTCAGATAGGGAATCAGAGTTAATGTATACAATCTTTTCCTCTTTTGCAGTTGAGGTAGAAGATGCAGTTGTCGAATCTGCTGAAGTATTTGTACCCGTCTTAGCGTTTTGGTTACATGCTACAACAGCCATTGTCACCATTAAGCCTAATGATACTTTTGTAAAGGTTGTAAATAGTTTATTCATTATTTTCTAATTTTTCCACATTCAATAAACAAACCTAATATAAAAAAATTAAATATTGCTAAATAGATCTATTTTCTTCCTGAAAATTCTGATTTTAATAGCCCTGAGGCAGCTAAATAGAAAGGCTCAAAGTTCGCTTTTTAGCTAAAATTTTCGTATATTTGAATGTAAGAACAGTACTCATTTTAATTTAATTTCATGAGCGAAGAAAACAAAAATACATCAACGTATTCGGCTGATAATATTCAGGTATTAGAGGGTTTAGAAGCGGTACGTAAGCGGCCTTCCATGTATATTGGAGATACAGGTGTCAAAGGCCTGCACCACCTGGTATATGAGGTTGTGGATAACTCCATTGATGAGGCCGTTGCGGGATATTGTACGGAAATCCATGTTACTATTCATGAAAATAATGCGGTTTCTGTAAGTGATGATGGCCGTGGTATTCCAACGGGTATTAACAAGAAAGAAAATAAGTCTGCATTGGAGCTGGTGATGACCATCCTTCACGCAGGTGGTAAATTTGATAAAGACACCTACAAGGTTTCTGGTGGTCTGCATGGGGTAGGGGTTTCCTGTGTGAATGCATTGTCCATCAATCTTTCGGCAGTGGTACATCGTGAGGGAAAGATTTTCCAACAAGAGTACTCTGAAGGTAAGCCATTGTATGAGGTGAAAGAAATAGGTACCAGCGATAAGACCGGTACTACGGTTACCTTCCTTCCGGATGATACCATCTTTACGATGACTACGGTGTACAATTATGATACACTAGCGAATCGTCTCCGGGAATTGGCCTTCTTAAATAAAGGTATTCGTCTTTCCTTAACGGATGAACGCGAAACCCTTGAAGATGGTACGTTAAAGTCTGATGTCTTCTTTTCTGAAGGCGGCTTGCAAGAGTTTGTAAAGTTCTTGGATGGTAATAGACATTCCCTAATTCCAGAGCCTATCTATGTAGAAGGTATTAAACAAGGGATTCCAGTTGAATTGGCTTTGCAATACAACGATACTTATGCAGAAAATGTGCATTCGTACGTAAACAATATTAATACAATTGAAGGTGGTACACACGTTGCAGGTTTCCGTCGTGGACTGACCCGTACCTTAAAAGCTTATGCTGATAAGTCGGGCTTGTTGAAGAACTTGAAGGTGGATATCACTGGAGATGACTTCCGTGAAGGTCTTACTGCGGTTATCTCGGTAAAGGTTGCTGAACCGCAATTTGAAGGGCAGACGAAGACCAAGTTGGGTAATAACGAGGTTATGGGCGCTGTAGATATGGCAGTAGGAGAGATCCTAGGACATTATCTAGAGGAGAACCCACGTGAGGCGAAGGTTATTGTTCAGAAGGTCGTTATTGCCGCTCAGGCAAGGGCTGCTGCACGTAAAGCACGGGAGCTTGTTCAGCGTAAAACAGTCATGGGTGGTTCTGGCTTGCCAGGAAAGCTAGCCGATTGTTCAGACAATGATCCAGCAAAATGTGAAATTTTCTTTGTCGAGGGAGATTCTGCGGGTGGAACGGCTAAGCAAGGTCGTAACCGTCGTTTTCAAGCGATTATGCCTTTAAGGGGTAAGATCTTGAACGTAGAGAAGGCCATGGAGCATAAAATCTATGAGAATGAGGAGATCAAGAATATGTTTACGGCCTTGGGCGTAAGTGTAGGTACTCCTGAGGATTCCAAAGCCTTGAATATTGAGAAGCTGCGTTACCATAAGATTGTTATTATGACGGATGCGGATGTGGATGGTTCCCACATTGCGACGCTGATCTTGACCTTCTATTTCCGCTACATGAAAGAGTTGATTGAAAAAGGTTATATCTATATTGCTACACCTCCTTTGTACCAAGTGAAAAAAGGACGTGAATCTGAGTATGCCTGGACAGAGGATCAACGGCTTGCTGCGATCCAACGCCTAAAAGGTGCTGGTAAGGAAGATTCAGTTCATGTGCAACGTTACAAAGGTCTTGGAGAGATGAATGCCGAGCAATTATGGCAGACTACTATGGATCCAGAACAACGCACCTTGCGTCAGGTTACGATTCAGAATGCTGCTGAGTGTGATCGTATCTTCTCGATGTTGATGGGCGATGAGGTTGCTCCTCGTCGTGAGTTTATTGAGAAGAATGCACGTTACGCACGTATTGACGTATAAGATTTTAACTAAAGATTATATATTGATTAAATCCCAACCTATTACAGGTTGGGATTTTTATTTGTAACTTGTTGTAGTTAAAACTTTATTGTTATGTCAAATATAGATTTCATACATGAAGAGAAAGCTGCCGATATTGGCAATTTCTTGGTTGGACGCTTGTTACCATTCCGTCAGAAAAGATCCATTGGGCCTTTTGTATTTATTGATCATATGGGACCAGCCTGCTTGGCCTCCTATGAGAACCTAGATGTTCCACCACACCCGCATACGGGGCTCTCTACGCTTACATATCTCTTTGATGGCGCTATTATGCATCGGGATAGTATAGGCACCGAGATTGAGATTAAACCAGGCGCTGTGAACTGGATGACTGCTGGCAAGGGAGTGGTCCATTCGGAGCGTACCCCAGCATACCTGCGTCAGGAAGATAAGTTTCTGCATGGATTGCAGATATGGGTGGCCTTGCCCAAGGAGTTAGAGTTTATGGAGCCTGAGTTCTGCCATATTGAGGAGCAGGACATTCCAGCCTGGGAGCAGGATGGGGTCAGCTATAAGTTGATTGCTGGAGAGGCTTTAGGGAAGAAGTCGGCAGTGCCGGTCTACTCGCGCCTCTATATGATTGAGCTCAAGACGGAACAGGATACGGAAATTAATATTGGAGATAAATTGTTTGGGGAGAGTGGCTTGTATATCTTGGAAGGCGCTGTCATTAACGGAGCTGAAGAATACGGCGCGAAGCAGATCTTAATCACCAAGGATGCTAGCCTGTGTAGCTTTACCTTAAAGGCTAATAGTACGGTTTATATCTTTGGAGGGGAGCCTTTTCCGGAGGAGCGCTTTATCTCTTGGAACTTTGTGGCGACCAGCAAGGAATTGTTGGATGAAGCCAAGGAGCGCTGGCGTAATCACGAGTTTCCTAAGGTAATTAATGATGATGGCTATGTGCCCTTGCCAGAAAGACACTTAAAGTAATTGGCGAGCTTGTTTAAATAGAAATAGATAAGCAAAAAAAATACCCAGCCATTTGGCTGGGTATTTTAATTTATGAACGAAAATCTAATTATTTAGATTTTTTCTCGTCACCTTCCATTTGTTGTTTCAATTGTGCAAGAACGTCTAAGTCGCCTAAAGTAGATTTCTCAACTGAGTCTTTTACTTTTTTCACAGCTGAAGTAGCTGCTTTAGCTTCTTTTTTACGTGCGTTGAACTCTTCGATACGAACCTCAGCTTTTTGGTCTTCCCAAATGCGTGAGTGAGAGATAACTAAACGTTTGTTTTCTTTGTTAAATTCAATGATTTTGAATTCGTTAACTTCGTCAACTTTCAATGAAGAACCGTCTTCTTTAACAGAGTGCTTGTTCGGGCAGAAGCCTTCAACACCATATTGTAGAGCTACGATATCACCTTTTTCGCCAACTTTGATAACTGTACCTTCGTGTACTGAACCTTCAGTGAAGATAGTTTCAAAAGTGTCCCAAGGGTTTTCTTCTAATTGTTTATGACCTAAAGATAATTTACGGTTTTCTTCGTCAAGTTCTAGAACAACTACGTCTAAGCTCTCACCAACTTTAGTGAATTCGTTAGGGTGGTTGATTTTTCTAGACCATGATAAGTCAGAAATGTGAATTAATCCGTCGATACCGTCTTCTAATTCTACGAATACACCGAAGTTAGTCATATTCTTAACTACAGCATTTTGCTTAGAACCGATTGGGTAACGCTCAGTGATGTTTTTCCATGGGTCAGGAGTCAATTGTTTGATACCTAAACTCATCTTACGATCATCACGGTCTAAAGTTAATACCTCAGCTTCGATCTCATCAGAAACTTTTAAGAACTCTTGTGGAGAACGTAAGTTTTGTGACCAAGACATTTCCGAAACGTGGATTAAACCTTCTACACCTGGGATAATTTCTAAGAAAGCACCGTAATCTGCAACAGTTACGATTTTTCCTTTTACTTTAGAACCGATAACTAGATCTTTATCTAAAGATTCCCATGGGTGCTCAGATAATTGTTTTAAACCTAAAGCGATACGTTTTTTCTCATCATCAAAATCCAATACAACAACGTTGATTGTTTGATCAAGCGCAAGAATTTCTTTTGGATGCTCGATACGGCCCCAAGAGATGTCAGTAATGTGAAGTAAACCGTCAACACCACCTAAATCGATGAACACACCGAAGTCAGTGATATTTTTAACTGTACCTTCTAATACTTGACCTTTTTCTAATTTCGCTACGATCTCTGATTTTTGGTTTTCTAAATCGTCTTCGATTAATACTTTGTGCGAAACAACAACGTTTTTAAATTCATGGTTGATTTTCACAACTTTGAATTCCATTGTTTTACCAACGTAGATATCGTAATCACGGATTGGTTTGATGTCGATCT
>JASLCA010000056.1 GCA_030146225.1 Sphingobacterium sp.
GTCTATCAAGGCAAGATTCTGCTCGCCCTGGACTCCATCCTGCCTCAGGTGAATGATACCCTGAAGATTGGCTATACCAAGCAGCAGTTGGACTGGGCGAAGTCCTATCAAGGGGATATTTGGTCTTGGTTCCTACAGGAAGACCTTTTGTATAGTAAGGATTATCAACGGGTACAGAAGTTCTTTACAGAAGCCCCCTTTACAGCTGAGTTAGGGGAGAACAACGAGTCCGCACCCAAGCTTGGAACCTATTTAGGATGGATACTGGTCAGGCGCTATATGGAGCGTAACCCTGCGGTAACGCTGAAGGAATTGTTAGCCAATACTAATGCCCAAGAGATCTTGGAGCAATCCAAGTTTAAAGGGAAATAAAAAAGGGGGAAGACCTAATCTTCCCCCTTTTTTATTATAATAGCTCTTCTAAAGCAAGATCTAAGGATGCTCCGCGCATCCCATAGCGAACAATTTTGCCATCGCTATCGATCAGAAGCGCATAAGGAATGCCTTGGATGTTGTACGCTTTGATAAGACTATCCTCAAAGCCTGCTTTAACACGGTATTGATGCCAACTCATGCCCTCATCTTGCATTGCCTTTTTCCAGTCCTTCTCCTTTTCATCCAGTGAGATGCTTATGATTTCAAAGCCCTTATCTTTCCAAGCTTCATAGGTATGCTTAAGGTGTGGTATCTCCCCACGACAGGGCCCGCACCAAGAAGCCCAAAACTCCAGCAATATATACTTCTTGTCCTTTGGAAATACGGTAGAAATTAGGTGTTTTTGATCCTCATTATCAAATATCTCCCCATCGATATACTGCGCTCCTATAGCTGTTTTCTGGGCTTGTTTTGCGGCAGCCTTAAGTGTTGCATATTCCTGGCTATGGGCCCAGTCTTTCTCCAAGATTTGTAACAATTCCTCAATTTCTGGAACCGACAGGGTGCTGTACATATCCTGAAAATATTCCATGGCTTTATCAAGGGCCACAACGCTAGCTGGATTCGCCTTAATAAATGCCCATTTTGCAGCATTTACTTGAGCCTGCAAAGGCTTTATTGCCTTGGTAAGCGCCACCCCTTCTGCCGTGTTAAAGACATTGTCAAAGGTAGGCAAGTGATATGCCTGCAAATATTCCTGATCCAATTTGCCTAAGGCTATACGCGTGGGCCTTATGGATCTTTCATAGGATTCCAGAAGTAACTGCGCATTCGAGCCGCTAATAATTGGCTTTACCTGCGGTAGGTTAGGACGGTAATAGTAGGTAGGAAGGCTATCTATATGCCCTTCATAACTTATATTTCCAATATCTAGGTAAAAAGTTGAAGCTAACCAGTTCTCAGCCTTTTTAGCTTCCTCCTTCTTACCTTTTATTATTAACAGCCTGCGAAGAGCGGGCTGCGCTATGCTTCCCTGAAAGTGGAAGCTGTTTTTCTTAATCAAGGCCGAGTCCAATCTAGTTTCTTGCCCTTCTGGGCTTATTTGATTGAGGTATACCATGGATCCAGCTGGAATATTCCCTGCAATTTTTCCTTGCAGGCTGAAGCGCTGCTGTGCATAAGTTAGACAGCAGAAAAGACTGGCTAATACAGTTGAAATTATTTTGATTCGCATTGTTTTATGGATTAGGAATTAATAAATTGTTTCCAGATAAGGCCGTGGTGGGAATTGGTAACACCAATTGTTCCTCGCGCGTGATGCTGGCTTTAATATAATTGATTGGTATATCTTGCTGCTTGTAAAAGCGTATAAAGTCAAACCAATCCTCCCCATTTTCAGAAAGCAGTTCTAGCCATTTATGATTAAAGATGCTGATCAGCAATTCAGCATTGCTAATGCTTGAAGTGTAGTCCGCCGCATAGCCTGCGCGTGTAGCAATTAGCTGTAGACTTTCCTTTGCAGCGGCAAAGTTCTTATTTCTAGCAGCTGCTTCTGCATGAATAAGGTATATCTCGCCCAGGCGTAATAGGATATGGCTATTGCGCTGGGTAAGCGCATTTGCACCATAGGGGTATTTTCCGTTTAGGAGCGGGCCGCGGCTAGCCAAGGCATACATATAGGCATAGCGACTATCATAGCCTGCTCCAGTATTGCCATTGCCATTTAAACTATTGTCAGGCAGTAGGTCGGCTATGTTTTTAGAAAAGGCGCTAGCTGTGGTTCTCTCCACAGATACCTGTGCACTCTCAAGCGTTCCATAATTGTAGGTAGCAAACAAGACCTCACTCGCGTTAAAGCCATTGAGGAAGATGTCTGCATAATTATCCGTTAGCCTATAGCCCGAAGCGCCAGCTGTAGTTAGGACCTCTGTGCAAGCTGCTCAGCCTTGGGGTAGTCCCCAAGGTGTAGGAGGACCTTTGCTTTAAGGGCTTTAGCTGTTACTTGGCTCATATAATAATGGAGCTCATTGCTGCTGGGGGCGTGCTGTATGCCAAAGTCTAAGTCGGCCAAGATAAAGTTGTAGCTATCCGCCACGGAGCTTCTTTTGCTGACCGCTAAGCCTTCAAAGGCTTTGTCCCGCAAGACAATGCCCAATGCTGAATTGTTGTCAAAGAAATAGCCAAAGTAACGCAGCAGATGAAAATGTGCTAAGGCACGTTGAATCTTTGCCTCTGCAATAACTTCCATAACCCGCTTTTCAGGCATCTTAACTGCGCGACCCTGCTCCATAAGGCTGATAAAGTTGTTCGCCGTATTGATAATGCGGTAGTACTCTTGGTAGACTTCATTTAAGGTTATATTGGTAGGGAGCAGGTCATTGTTGACAAAGCCCTGTTCCCCTGAAATATTGCCTGTGCGAATAAGCCCGCCCGCAAGCAGGGAGATATGCATCCTAGGGGTAGAAACGCCACGTAATCGCCAGCCCTCATAAATTCCACGGAGGGCATTCTCAGCGGATTCCGCATCCCGAATTACGGTTTCACTTTCAAGTTTATAATGCGGCTTTATATCATCGATACTGCCCGCAAGCTGACAGGATGCCAATAGGCCTGTAGCTATTGTAATTGCTGTTAATATATTTAATTTCATTGCTATCTTAATTAAAAACCAATGCTTAGACCTAATGAAAATGTTTTAGACAAGGGGTAGGGGTCCGAACTACTGGTAGAGGTGGTAATATACTGTCCAATTAATTCTGGGTCTAAGCCTGGCCATTTGCTCAGTGTAAATAGGTTCGACATGCTTCCGAAAACCGTTACAGACTGTAGTTGAGCTTTGTTTACCAGTCTTGTTGGTAATTTGTAGGCAATGTTTACATTCTTTAAGCGTAAAAAGGAAGTCTCATAGACCAAGCGATCCGCTATCCTGAAATTGTTGGAAGGGTCATAGTATACCAAGCGTGCCATATCTCCATCTGGGTTTTCAGGCGTCCACATATTTTCATAAGTTTCGCGATGTATACTTTGTCCTAAGATGCCAAAGCTGTCCAGCGCGAAATTATCCATCAATGCCTTAGCCCCTTTAGAAAACTGCATAACAAAGGAGAAGGAAAGGTTTTTATAGTGCATAGTCGAGTAAAAACCACCAAAAAGCTTAGGCTCAGGAGTTGCAATAATAGATCTGTCCTCACTGTCTATGCGGCCATCTTGATTGATGTCTGTATACTTATAGTCCCCAATCCCTGTAGAGAAGGATTGATAGTAGGGAAAGCCTAGTTCCTGAGCTTTCGCATTTAGCGCATCAAGTTCAGCCTGATTATTAAAGACCTTTTCAACTAGATAGCCCTTCCGCGTTCCAGCTGGCTGTCCTTCAATAAAGGAGTCTAGCTGATAGGCATTTATGTTTGCGCCATTTAGCTTCTCAATGCGGTTTTTATTTCTGGATAGATTGATCGCGGCGGTCCATGAAAAATTCTCCTGACGTATAAATTCATAGGCAAGGTCAATCTCTATACCGCGATTACTAATATCAATAAGGTTCGCATAAAAGTTTTTAAAGCCAGACTCCAAGGGGGCCGGAGCAGGGGACAAGGCCCCTTCGGTATAGCGGTTGTAGATGTCTAGGCTACCTGTAAGGCGATTGCTAAACAAGCTAAAGTCTAGTCCAGCATTGTATTCTTGGGTTTTCTCCCATTTTACATTGGGGTTTGGCAAGGTGCTTTCTAGGACTACGCTAGGTTGTCCTCCCCAAAGGTTGTTGGACTGGCGCACAAAGAATTGCCGATAGAGGAAGTCTGAAATATTTGTAGAGCCAGTATTCCCCCAACTTAAACGAAGTTTTAAGTCATTTACAGCATGGACATCTACTAAGAAAGACTCATTGGAAAGCCGCCAGCCAAAAGAGGCTGAGGGGAAGTAAGCCCGTTGATTACCCGGTCCAAACTTGGAAGATCTGTCTGTCCTAAAGTTTATTTCAGCTAGGTAGGTATCCTTAAATTTATAGTTTAAGCGGCTGTACATTGCATTTAATCCGCGATCCAGCTTATTGCTTGTGTAATAGTTAACGCGTGATGCAGATTGACTGTTTACCAGTACATCATCATCGGGAAAGTCTTCATAATTGGCGCTACTGCTGGTTAAGAAGTAGCGGTCATAGCCAAATCCGGCCATAGCCTTAAACTGATGGTCAGCCTTAGTCCAATGGTAATCCCCTCTAAAATTAAGGCTACTATTGGTATTTGTGCTGGCACTTGTCCCTAAGCTGGAATATAGGGTAGAGCCCAGTACGGAGAAATCATCCTGTGCAATTTTGGGCGTAAAAACACTGCCTTCGCTCTGGTAGCTCGCTATGCTAAGATCTCCCCGAAGTTTGAAGTTCTTAAAAAGCTCAAGCTCGGTATAAAAACTACCCAAAAACTGCGTCAGGTTAGCATTGCTGCGGTTTTGAAGCTGAGCCAATGGACTAGCTAATTGTACGGGGAAGCCGTATTGCCCGGTCCCATCAATTTGATTAAAGCTGCCATCAGGACGATAAGGAGCTATATCCGGACGTATAATCCAGGGCTTCGTATTGCCATCTGTAAACATGGCCTCACCGTCCTTACGCTTGGTCAAGCTATAGCCTAGGGAAGACCCTACTTTGAAGCGCTTACTGATATTGCTGTCAAATGCCACTCGGGTATTGTAGCGTTTCATGCTATCGTTGATAAAGAGGCCTTCTTGATCTAAGCCATTGGCGTTGAAAGAGATATTGTGATTCTCCGTGCCACCTGCAATGCTCAGGTTGTATTGAGAAGTACGGGCATTTTTATTTTGAATAACCTTGTTCCAGTCCGTATTGGCATGGCCAAAGGCATCTTCCCGTAAGCCATCAAATGTATATGCTATCGGGTCCCCATACCCATCAAAGTCTATAGGCGAGATCTTTGCAAAAGATTCCATTGCTGGGATTTGTACATACATCGCTTCATAGGAGTCAATCTGCCCCTTGTTTATGGCATCAATGGTATTCTTAATTAGGGTAGCATTCGCATCTTTAAATTCTTCGGTACTTAGGGGCTTGTAGTTCTTAATAGGGTTACTTAGGGAGTGTGTGTAGTCGGCATTTACCGCAAACTTACTATTCCTTTGGCCTCTTTTAGTATTCACAATAACCACCCCATTGGCTCCTCTAGAGCCGTAGATTGCCGTAGCTGCTGCATCCTTTAAGATGTCTATGCTTTCTATTTCAGAAATGGGAATATTAGACAAGGGGTTTACGCCTGAGGATTCAATAAAGAAAGGGACGCCATCAATTACATACAAGGGTTCGTTGGAACTTCCTGAAACGGGGGAAGTAATGCCGCGGATATTTAGCTTGGCTGTACTTCCTGGTTCGCCCGAATTTTGGGTAACCATAACCCCTTTAACAGCACCGCCTAGTATGCTTTCAAAGGTTGCAGCATTGTTTGCGAAGTCCTGAAGCTTCTTGCCATCAACCTTACTCACGGAGCTGGTTAAATCCCGCTGTTGGGTAGAGCCATAGCCCACCACCACCACCTTGTCCAATTGCTGCTCGGCAGGGCTTAAGATCAAGGTGTAATCCTGGTGCTGATTGAGTATGATACGTTCTGTCTTACTGGTATAACCAATATAGCTGGCCGTAAGTTGATAGTTCCCGACGGGTATTTCTTTAAATATAAATTGACCATTAAGATCTGTGGATGCATTGCGGTCTAGGTTCTTGCCTTGCAGGCGTAGACTTGCCCCTACGAAATTCTGCTCTCCGCTGGCAGATATAATCCGACCTGTAAGGTTGTAGCTAGCTTGTATATCTTGCTTAGCCTTGACAATAATGGTATTGTTCTGGTACTGCAAGCTAAAGGGTTGATTTCTGAAAACTTCAGCAATAACCTCCTTGAGCTCCTTGTCTTCTAGGTTTACGCTGACTGGTACACTCAGCTTTAAGGCATCATCGGCATACAGAAACTTAAAGTTGCTCTTAGCTTCCAGCTTTTGAAGTACCGTTCTTAGATTTTCGGACTTGGTTTTGATGGTGATCTTTTGCGCAAAGGCGGCAGGAAAACTATTTAGTAGGATTACTAAAATAGCAAGCCGGATCACAATCGATCGTTTCCATCGTTTGTAATTTTTGTTCATTTTTAGATTTGGTATTAGTTAGTTGATATAATTAGTTGCTGCTTGTCTAACTTAAATTGTACCTCCCCGGTCATGGTTAAGACCTGTAATAGCTCATTGAGCGGTCTATTTCTTGGAATACTGCCTGTAAAGCTTTTTTCTTTCAGGGCTTCATCTTCAAAGACCACTTCTATGTTGTACCAGCGGGCAACCTTGGCCATAATTTCGGACAATGGCTCTCGCTCAAAAGCAAGCCTACCTTCCTTCCAAGCTGTGGTGGCTTTTGTAAAGACTTTAAGATGGCTTAAGTCCCCAGAGCTGTTTATGGCCTGCTCTCCTGGTAGGAGGGTTATCTTTCCGCTAGCGGTAGCGACCTCCACCTTGCCCTCAATTAAGGAAGTGATCAGCTTATTGTTTTCGTAGGCTTTAATATTAAACTTTGTGCCTAAGACGGTGACGGTCTGTAGCTGGTTTTCAACAATAAAGGGCTGATTTGCATTGTGACTTACCTCAAAGAAAGCCTCGCCTTGCAGCTTGACTTTACGTGTCTGACCGCTAAACTGGCTTGGGAATTCAAGGCTTGAGGCCGCATTTAGCATAACGATTGAACCATCGGCTAGTAGAATCTTAAATTGACCACCCTGTGGAGTAGATAGCTTATTCCAAGCATTGTCTTTTGAGCCGGCAAGAGATTCATAGGCGATACTCCCATCCGCAAGTTTTGTAATTTTAATATTATTCCGAATTGCTACCGCTCCACTGTCCAAGTCCGTGAGTGAAATAGAATCCCTTCCTACAAATAACATAGCCCGGTTGCCACCAGCTTCTATGCTATTTAGAGAAAGGGTTGCGGCTTTGTCTTGCTGCTGATAAAGAAGGATCAATAGGCTACAAGATATTAAGCCAATAAGTAGGGCTGCATACTTTAGGAATTTATAGGATTTGGGCTTAACGGTAGCCCCCTGAATGCTTGACCATACACTTTCTTGATCCTGCTGGAAGTCCGTGATTTTATTTTGAAAAGAGAGTTCTTGATACCATTGTTCCACCTGCTTTCTTTCTTCAAAGGAGGCATTTCCACAAAGGTATTTTTTTAGTAAGCTTGGGTTGGGCTCTTTTTTCATCTTAGTTAGTCCGTCGTTTTATAGAATGACAATTCAAAATGGAGAAGGGAGTAGAAAAAAGTTTAAAAAAGTAAAGAAACGAGTAAAGGATAGTTTATTTTTTTCTTTAAAATCTTTAAGGCGTTGGATACCTGCTTTTTAACTGTAAATTCTGAAATGCTAAGCAGGGCCGCAATTTCCTTATGTGAAAGTTCCTGATTTCTACTCAGTCTAAATATTTCCTGCATTTTTTTAGGCAGTTCTTGTACTTCCTTTTCAATCAATTGCTGTAGTTCTTGGAATTGTAGGTTATCAATAGTTGAATTGTCCACCTGATTTTGATACAGATGAAATACGGCGATATGGTCCTGTATCCTATTGGAAGAAACATAATGGTTGATAATGGTATTTCGCGTAGCGGCATACAAGTAATTCCCTACCTTGCCTTGAATAGTTAGCTTTGGTGCCAGCTGCCAGAATTTAATAAATACCTCTTGTAAGATATCTTTAGCGGTGTCTTTATCCGCGACTTTTTTGCTTGCATGCGCATATAAAACTGGAAAAAAACGTTCATAAAGCAGTCTATAGGCAAGGTGATCTTCCTTTTGAATAAGAAGAAACAGTTGCTCATCACTACAGCCAATATATTTGTCGATTTCCATAATTTGTCGATGCAAAGATATTAATTTATAGAATTGTAAAAGGAGATATCTGTTTTTATAAGCTTTTAAACAATAAAAGACCGCTACTCGCGGTCTTTTATTATACTGTATATCAGGTATTAAGATTGCTTAGTGCGCAATTACTTAATTGATTTAACTTCAATTTCAAAATACAAAGGCGAGTTTGCAGGAATAGACTCTACGCCATCTTTGTCTTTACGCGAAGCCTTGTCATAAGCCCAAGGGGATGGCGTAACAAAGCGGATTTTGCTTCCTTTTTTCAAGCCCTTTGCGGTAATGCCTACTGTTTTTACTTCTTGTCCATTAGCCTTAAAGCTTTTTGGTAAAAATGCCCACTGCCATGCCTTTACTACTTCTGCTAAATTAAAGTCACGTGGAATATCTTGGCCTTGCTCATTAAGCTCAGTTTTGTCAAATACCTTGTCATTAAGCAGTGTGCCCTTGTATACCACGCTGATTGCTGGTGCTACAATGCCAAAGTTATTAACGGTATAGTTGTAGGAGTTATCATCCCCAGGTAACACAAGGTCAAACCATATTCCTGTCGAGTCATCAAATACTGGGTTGTCGAACTTTGCCTTAGCAAAGGCTTCCAATTCTGGAGCTTGCTCGGCAATTACCTTATCGATACGTGCAAGCTCTATAGAGTCTTTTATGCGTTGTTCTTCATTCGCTTTCTCAAAGTCAAAGTCATTGCTTTTGCAACTTGTGAAGGCTATAGCTACAAGTGCTATAAAGCAGAATCCTTGAAATATTTTATTCATAATCCAAAATTAGTAAATGTGCGCAAATATAATTAAAAACGTCATTCTAAAAAGCTTAAATATAAAAGTAGCTTTCTAGAATGACGTTAAAATAGTAAATAGAATAGTTATTTTTCTATGGACAGTACTTCAAATTCGTAAACTAAAGAAGAGTTTGCTGGAATTTTTTTGCCATTAACTGTAACCTCTTTGTCTCCATAAGCCCATAGTGAAGGGGTGATAACCTTAAGTATACTGCCTTCTTTTAAGCCGTTTTTAGTTAAGCCCGCTATTTTAATATCTCTGCCATTAAACTTGATACTATAAGGGAAAAATGAATAATCCCAAATGGTTTTTATAATATTAGTGCTTCTGACACCTAGGTCGTAGATGCTGCCTTCCTCATCTTCTTGAACAACCGTTCCATCTAATAATTTAGCTGTATATTTTAATTTAACCTTAGGGTACGTTAAATCTGTTCCGCTGTTGTTAAGGCTGTATTGGTAAGCTTTTTCGCTCTCTTCTGATGCAGATTTTACAACCTCATACCAGATTCCGCGTTTTGATTTTTTAGCAATGTAATTGTAGTTTATATTAATCGAATCTTCCACAAGGTTGAAGTTCCCGTTTTCATTCATAAAACGTTCAATCCTACGTTTATCTTCATTTAAAATCGAATCAATTCTTTCTTCAATTTTAATGTTTTCTGCTTCATAATCCGTATCATCATTCTTCATACAGGAAGTGAATGCCGTACCAATAATTACTAAGGCAAATAATTGTGTAAATAGTTTTTTCATAATATTTTTAATCTGTAATAGTCAATAGAACGGGGGGCGCTAGGGAAACGCTACAACAAATTTAAAAAAATATTATTGTTTACTACTTTAAAGCGCGCAATAGTTTTTCCGGGCTTAAATATTGGAAGTACCGCTGTTTTATCCGGAAGTCTGTATCCAGAAGAATTGTGCAGGGGAAGGCATACTTGCCTTCTCGGGCTGCAAGTAATTGGGTAATGCTATGGTATTTGCCCGTTTGTTTGCGCGGATGGGGGTTGGTCAGCGGCTGCTGGTCTAAGTAGATGGTGTCGCTACTCTCAGCATCAAACTGTACGGCATAATAATCCTTTTGAATCGCTTTAATCACTGCGCTATCCGTAAATACCTCATTTTGCATTTTGCGGCAATAGGCACACCAGTCGGTGTGGAAAAATAGGAGTACAGGCTTGGGCTTGACCGCTAAGGAGTCCGAGAGTTGTTCAAAGCTCAACCAGTTGATCGCTTCAGTTGGCTTTGTTTGAGCTGAAAGCTGGAATGTCATACAGAGTAGACAGCCGATTAAGATTGTAAATCCTAGTCTCATAGTAGCAGTTTAAAAAATATAGCATCTAGCAGGTGGCTAGATGCTATAGTAATATTAATGGAAATGGCCTATTTTAATGCCTAGGGTATAGGTTCTAGGCTTTGTAGGTCCATAGATATAATTTGAATCCCGTAAGGGGCCTTTGTCAAAGTCTTTTTGGAAGGCGTCGAACATATTCTGTACACCACCAAAGATTTCGATATTGAAATCCTTCTTAACCGCAAAGGTATAACCCAAGCGTAGGTTTAGCTCTGCAAAGTCGCGTACATCTTTTACCAGCAATTGGCCAGACTCTTGATAGTGCGGAGCTAGCATGCGGCCGGTATAAACCCCTGTAAGGTCAATTGCAAATTGCTTGCTTGCCTTAATATTGGTATTTAGGTAGCCGTATACATTGGGTGCACGCATATACCGCGTGGTTGTCACATTGTCTTCAGCCTGATCCCCTTCAAAGATTACCTGTTCGTCCTTGTACTTCGAGCGCTGTACGGTTCCTCCAGCCTGAATGCTCAAGCGGCTAGAGGGAGCTACGCTCAATTCGAAGTTACTACCATAGACGCGTGAGCCTGTACCATTGCGCATCTCTTCCATAATAATGGATTCCTCTTCAGAGGTCATCACATTGGTGAAAGGATTCTGCAAATCTGTAAAAAATCCTTCAACCAGCAAGCTAGCCTGGGTGCGCCCAAAGTTGCGGGTGTAGTTAAAGGAGCCTGTGTAGGCATTGGAGTATTCCGTCTTTAGGTTTTCACCCATCAGTACAAATACCTGTTGTCCGCCTACGGAGGTCACGTGCATATCTTCATTAAAGGCTTGCGGTGCTCTAAAGCCACGTGCAAAGCCTCCTCGGAATTGCAGTTCATCCGTAATGTCATAGAGTAGGGTAATGCGCGGGCTAAAGGTTCCAAAGTTTTCATTGGAAGCCCTATGCTTATCTAGTAATTGATAACTTCCATCTATATAGGTGTAATCATAGCGTGCACCCAAAAGCGCCTTTAATTTATCAACTACGCGCCATTCATACTGGGCATAGGTGCCAACAGCCTTATTTTTTTGATCAATTAAGCGGTTGTAGGCAGGGATGTTGTCCTCTGTACGATTCGCATTGAATTCCACCCCAGCGGTAAATACATCCTTGTCAAAATTATAGGTGTACTGCGCGCCGGCAACCATGGCAAAGTCATCTGTTGTGCCATAAGAGTTGGCTGCAATAACACTATCCTGCTTGTCCGTTGAGCCTGCCAAACCACCATAATAGCTATCGCGTTTGGTTTTCTGTGCGGAAACATACAGGGATAGCTTTTGACGCCAATCCTTAAAATAATGGTCATAGGTAAGCCCCCCAATTAAGGAGTTGGTCTGTAATTGCTCGGTCACATCCGTAAAGTGCGGCGATAAGTCCAGGCGATCGCCCCCACGTCTAAACTCTGTAAGCACGCTCATGTCCAAGGTAAGCTTGTTGTGCTCTGAAGTTTTTAGGAAAGCTTTCGTCCCAAAAGTTGTGTTGCGGAGTTTTGTAATTTCTGAAAAGCCGTCCCCATTGGCATCCCAAGCTTCCCGGTTACGGTTCATCCCGTAGAAGGTAACCCCATTTTTCAGGTCACTCTCCACATAGGAGGTGTTGAAGTCTACGGTATTGTCCCAAGCAGAGCCGCCGATTAGGGAGTTGGTGGATTTAATCTGCCAATCATTCTCCACAGGGTCTTTGGTAATAATATTAATGGTTCCTGCAATGGCATTGGCGCCAAACAAGGCTGAGCCGCCACTGCGTACCACTTCGATGCGGTCGATCATGCTTGTGGGAATCTGATCTAGGCCGTACACACTATTTAAGGCACTAAAGACCGATCTACTGTTGATTAGTATCTGGGAGTATGCCCCCTCTAGACCGTTTAGTCGCACCTGCGAGAAGCCACAGTTCTGACAGTTGTTTTCTACGCGAACTCCAGGTTGGTAATTTAGGGTTTCGGACATGGCTACCGACTGGGTGGCATTAAAAAGCTTTGGTCCAAGCACATTGACTACTACAGGTGCCTGTCTGCGCTCTAGTCCGTAGCGCGTTGCGCTAACCACAATCTCATTTAAGCTCAGGTTGTCCTCCTGTAGCACCAGATTTAATCCGGCTGTTCGGTCAGCTGCTGTGATATTCTTTTTTAGACTTTGGTAGCCCACCGCGCGAATGCTTAAGCTGGCATTGCTGGCGGGTACATTGTGCAGGGTAAAGACACCATCATCGTCTGTAGAAGTTCCATTTTTTGTGCCATCCAGCAAGATTGTTGCATGAGCAATAGGGCTATTGTCTGGATTGGTCACCCTGCCCTTTAATAAGGTCTGGGCAAGTAATGTAATAGGCGAAAGGCATAAGATGGCCATAAAAAGCCTAATGTATTTTTTAGTCATATATATATGTAATAGCTATAATAGCGGTTGAAAGTAATCTTGGAAGATGCAATTCCGTATTGGCTGTAAAAGTTGTGACCCATAGGGTAAACAGGCTTAAGCCTATTGACCAGGTTCAGCTGTAGACTGGGCTTAGGCCTATTGTCTGCAGTTTACAAAGGATTCATTGGGCAGCTCGACATACAAAATAAATAGCCTGTAGGCTGCTTTACGAATAACGGATAAGCGTTCTTCCAAACAAGAAAAATAAATGGGATATTAAGCTGTCGGGGGTCCCCGTGACTGCTGTTCTGTTGTGCTGGATAGGGTTTCAGCCGGAATGATCTGTGCGTAGTCAACCGTAAAGGATAAGGGAGGCACAGGCATCTCGAAGATGACAAAATCCGATTGAATATATGTTCCGTTGAATACAACATTCAGGTATTGGATCTCTGCATCGGATTCATGGTGATGCGGAGTCTTTCCTTTGGTAAAGTCATAAGGGTGAATGTGGGTAATTATTTCGCCCGTAGAGGTGACCTCCTTGTGCATAAATACCACCCCAGAGATGACAATAATCATCATCCATGCACTTAGCAAGCCTGCTATTAATGTACGGTATGTGGTGGAAATTTTGTGCATTAAAAAAGCGCTAACAGTTAAGGTTAGCGCTGTAAAAGTATGAAAATCATTCGATATTATCGAATTAACTTATTGTTATCATCTGGGAAAACCAAGGCTGGTTTATGGCTTTTTGCCTCCTCAGGCGTCATGCTTGCATAAGAGATAATAATAACTATATCTCCCACTTGTACCAGACGTGCTGCGGCGCCATTTAAGCAGATGGTTCCACTACCACGCTCACCCGGAATTACATAGGTTTCCAGTCTTGCGCCATTGTTGTTATTAACTATTTGTACCTTTTCGTTAACTACGATATTCGCCGCATCAATTAAATCTTCATCAATGGTGATGCTGCCTACATAGTTTAATTCAGCCTGCGTTACGCGAACGCGGTGAATCTTTGATTTCATTACCTCAATCATCATTTTACAAAAATATCTTATTTTATATAGAATTACTAAAAATGCAGCTGTTAAATGACATTTAGTTTAGAATCATATTGTCGATCAAGCGGACCCCTTCCACCCATGCCGTTAGCAAGGCCACATGGGATTTTCCGACCTGAATTTCTTCCACTGGCGCAAGGCTAGTCGCCTCGCAGATGGCCAAATATTCGACTTCAATAGCGCCCTCTTCGGCTAAGATTGCTAAAGCCTCTTCTTGTAGCGCTCTTAGATCCATCTGCTGAAAGTTGCTTTTAATATGGCTTAAGGCACGGGATAGTGCCAAGGACTTTGTCTTTCCTGCCTCCGAGAGACGGCTGTTTCTGGAGCTTAAGGCTAAGCCTTCAGGACTGCGTACGATAGGACAGATATGTATTGTAACAGGCAGGCTCATGAGATCAATCATCCGTTGAATAGCCATTATTTGTTGGAAATCCTTTTGCCCAAAACAGGCAATGTCTGGCTGGGTGAGTGCAAACAGTTTGTACACTACCTGTGTAACGCCCTGAAAATGTCCGGGACGCTTTTCGCCTTCCCAGATGCGATCCAGCTCTCCCAGGTCAATAGACCAAGATTCATCTGGGTCTGGATACATTTCAGCCACCGATGGCAGGAAGAGCACATCACAGCCTGCGCCCTGCAACAAGGCGATGTCATTCTCAATAGGCCGCGGATACTTTTCCAAGTCCTTGGGGTCATTGAATTGGGTAGGGTTTACAAAGATGCTGCAGATAACGATGTCTGCGATCTGCTTGGCCTCCGCCAATAAGGATAGATGTCCTAGATGAAGTGCCCCCATTGTAGGTACTAGGGCGATCTTTTGCTGGTCTTGACCTGTCCTTTCTAAGTACGCTTGTAGGCTTTTCTTTGTTTCAAAAATTTCCATAGCTCAACGAATTCTATTCCAAAAATATGTGCGCAAAATTGCGTAATTATTTCCAAATATAAAGCTGTGAAAACTAAGTGATTGTGAAATTGATAAAATTTGTGTACCTTTGTGTACCGATTTTACTATTCGAATAAAACAAAAAAAAACGATTGGAGATGGCAAAAACGAAAATATTGTTTGTAACCCATGAGATGTCGCCTTTCCTTGAAATAAGTAAAATTTCTGAAATTACACGCCAGTTGCCGCAAGCAATGCAGGAAAAAGGATTCGAGATTCGTATTCTTATGCCTCGCTTCGGTAGTATCAATGAGCGCAGAAATCGTCTTCACGAAGTGATAAGGTTGTCGGGAATGAACATCGTGGTGGATAACAATGATAATCCGCTAATTATTAAAGTAGCCTCATTGCCTGCTGCACGTATGCAGGTTTACTTTTTGGATAATGAGGAGTATTTTCAGCGGAAAAAGATTTTTCGGGATGAAAAGGGTGAATTTTTCAAGGATAACAATGAGCGGTCATTGTTCTTCTGTAAAGGTGCGCTAGAGACTGTGAAGAAATTGGGCTGGTCGCCAGATGTGGTACATTGCCACGGATGGTTTACAGCAATGATTCCAGCGTACTTGAAAACGACGTACAAGGATGATCCAGCATTTAAGGATGCGAAGGTTATGTTCTCTTTGTATGCCAATGAAGATTTCGACTCACTCAATACCAAATACGCTGAAATGGCGTCGCAGGAAGACATGAGTGCCGCGGAGGCAGCAAATTATGGAGACGGTTCTTACATCGATCTTTATAAAGGGGCTTTATCCTACACGGATGTCGCAGTTTATAGTGATGAAGACATCGATCCGGTGTTGAAGTCCTATATTGCTGAAAAAGGCATTCGCAGCTTCACTCCTAAAGGAGATGATGACTATGAAGGATTTGCAGAACTTTTTGATGAGTTTGCAACCGTAGATGCTGAGACCGAATCGGCTTAGATATTATTATTACCCTGTAAAGGCGCTTGAAAAAGCGCCTTTTTTTGCTTTAAAGTCTTTCCTAAGCCTAAGCAAGGCTAGCTCCTGCTGCTAGCGGCAGCTTCGGAATTATTCAATAAGCCGATTTTTTTGTATTCTTGTGTGTATTTTAATAGAATGGTTTGTCTGAGAACAATGTAATGAGAAACAAGGTTTATTTTGCGTCCGATTTCCACCTGGGGGTGCTGCCTAAAGCGGCTTCCCAAGCGCGTGAGAAACGTATCGTAGCTTGGCTAGATATGATTAAGACGGATGCAAAGGCTTTGTATTTAGTAGGAGATATCTTTGATTTTTGGTTTGAGTATAGCACGGTTGTGCCCAAAGGCTTTGTTCGCTTTCTGGGCAAGTTGGCAGAGTTGTCTGATCTAGGAATAGAGATTACCATCTTTAAAGGGAATCATGATATGTGGATGTTTGGCTATTTACAAGAGGAGATTGGCGCCCGTTTGGTGGATGATGAGCTCGTATTGGAGATGGATGGAAAAACATTTTATGTACATCATGGGGACGGCTTAGGGCCAGGAGATGCCAGCTATAAATTCTTAAAGAAAATCTTTCGCAGCAAAGCCTGCCAATGGCTGTTTGCCCGATTACATCCCAATCTAGGCATTGGCATAGCCCAGCGCTGGTCAAGGCATAGTCGTGGTGCGAACAGTACAGAGGAGCTTTTTTTAGGAGCAGACAAAGAATGGTTAATTCAGTATGCCAAGGAAACCTTAGCTGAACAGCATTATGACTATTTTATCTTTGGGCATAGGCATCTGCCTTATGATCTCGCACTTACCCCCGAGAGCCATATTGTAAATTTAGGAGAATGGATGAATTATTATACCTATGCCGTATGGGATGGGGAAGCGTTAAGCCTTAAGGAATGGACGCAGTAGCCATTATTCAACAGGTATTCTTCTTGCAAGAGAAGGATCTAGCGGTCTTACTGCCGCTCTTTGAGGAGGTGCAGCATCCCAAGAATAGCCTTGTAATAGCCGCCGAACGTCCTGCACATTACCTTTACTTTATTAAGGAGGGGTCTTGTAGGATCTATTATCGTAAGGATGAAAAAGAAGTAATCTTAGATTTTTCATTTCCAGGGGATGCGCTTATCTCCCTAAATAGTTATGTACATGGCAAGGTAGGCTATGAAAATATAGAGACGATGGAGGATGCGCTGCTGTATAGGGTCAATGTGCGCGAACTACAAGACTTGTACCTGCACTCCTTGGGCATTGCCAACTGGGGGCGTAAGCTGGCTGAGGTGGAAACCTTAAAGATTGAGTATAGGCTCATGTCAAAATTGTTCAAAACCGCCTCAGAAAGCTATGATGAGTTGTTACAACGGGCTCCGCATATCTTGCATCGCATTAAATTGGGCTTTGTAGCTTCTTATTTAGGCATTAACCAGGTTACCTTAAGTCGTATCCGCGCAAAAGTTTAATTATTTTTAATAAATAATAAAGCATCTTTCCAGCTAAAGCACGACCTTTGCCGCCTTATACATATAGAATAGCATGAACTGGATTATTTTAATTATTGCAGGTCTTTTTGAAGTAGGCTTTACCTCTTGTTTAGGCAAGGCAAAGAGTTCCGTAGGGACAAGCATGTATGGCTGGTACGCTGGCTTTGCTATTTGTTTAACGCTCAGTATGGTTTTACTTATAAAGGCTACACAAAGCCTACCTTTGGGTACAGCCTACGCCGTATGGACCGGTATAGGGGCTGTGGGCACGGTTCTAGTGGGTATCCTTATTTTTAAGGAGCCAGCTGACTTCTGGCGGGTCTTTTTTATTTTCACCCTTATTGCTTCTATTGTAGGGTTGAAAGTCGTTTCCACAAATTAATACCAAAAATTTATTTACTTTTGTGGCTGTAATTTCGGAGCAAGTATTTTGCTGTGAAAAAGTTATAGGAACTATGTTAAAAAAACTACAAGCTATAAAAGAAAGATGGGAAGGAGTGGAGGCCGAGTTAGGGAATCCAGAGACCATCAATGATATGAAGCGCTTTGCGAAGCTGAATAAAGAGTATAAGGATTTATCAAAAATCGTTAATCAATATCATATCTATAAGAATATCGTTAGTAATATCGATACGAATAAAGATATTTTGTCCAATGAGAAGGATCAGGAGCTTCGGGAGATGGCCAAGGAAGAATTGGATATCTTGTTGACGCAGAAAGATGAAAAAGAAGAAGAGATACGCTTAATGCTAATCCCGAAAGACCCTGAAGATGGCAAGAATGCTATTTTGGAGATTCGCGGTGGTGCAGGTGGAGATGAAGCAGCATTATTTGCTGGGGATTTATACCGTATGTATACGCGTTATTTTGAGAATAAAAACTGGCGTACGGAGGTTATGGATGTAACCGAAGGAACTTCAGGAGGCTATAAAGAGGTTATCTTAAAAGTTATTGGAGATGATGTTTATGGTCAATTAAAGTATGAGTCAGGCGTGCACCGTGTACAACGTGTGCCAGATACCGAGACTCAAGGTCGTGTACATACATCAGCAGCTTCAGTTGCGGTATTGCCAGAGGCAGAAGAAGTCGATGTGGAGATCAACCCAGGTGACGTGGACATGCATACTTCCCGTTCAGGTGGAGCAGGTGGTCAAAACGTAAACAAGGTAGAGACCAAGGTACAGCTTACGCACAAGCCATCAGGAATTGTTGTAGTTTGTCAAGTAGAGCGTTCTCAATTAGCCAACCGTGAGCTGGCGATGGAGATGCTACGTAACAAACTTTACGAGCTAGAAGTGCAGAAAAAGCATGGAGATGTGGCGGCCAAACGTAAAACTATGGTGTCAACAGGTGACCGTTCAGCAAAAGTTCGTACATATAACTACCCACAAGGGCGTGTTACAGAACATAGAATTGGCTTAACAATGTACAATTTACCAGCTGTTATGGATGGTGATATTCAAGGATTTATAGACGCGTTACAGTTCGCTGAGAACGCTGAAAAGATGAAAGACGGTACTGTAGCGTAGGTTTTTTTAAAAATAAATGTGGTGAGTATGGAAATAAACACTATATTTGCACACCTTCAAACGAGAATACTACGCGAAGGTTTGAGGTCTGGTAGTTCAGCTGGTTAGAATACATGCCTGTCACGCATGGGGTCGCGGGTTCGAATCCCGTC
>JASLCA010000070.1 GCA_030146225.1 Sphingobacterium sp.
CAAGTCAAGTCAAGTCAAGTCAAGTCAAGTCAAGTCAAGTCAAGTCTGAACAATTGCTTACTACAACACAGTTCAGTAGCTGCCAGCATTGTTTAATGCGCTCACAAGCATCGCCTGCCAGCATTTACCTGCAATCAAGAGTTCAGGCTTTGTTGCGCCGTAGATTTAAAACATGGGATGTGCGTTTGCTGATTCAGCAGGCACTTCCTGATGTACATCCCAATGTTCAGCGATCTTTCCATTTTCCAGACGGAAGATATCAATGGTTGAAATCAAGCTTCCATCAGCAGCCTTGTTTTTGAGATGTAAAAACACCAAGTCACCTTCAGCAGCCATCCGCTGCACATCGATCTTCCCTTTCTCAGGAGCATCCTTAAACCAGATCGCTGCGGCCTCCTTAAAGGCTTGAGCACCATCCGCAACGGCAGGATTATGCTGTATATAAGATGGCAGGATATACTCATCCACAGCACTGAGGTCTTTATCCCCAAACATCTTTTGATAGAAAGCCAACACCACTTTTTTATTCTTCTCTACCTCACTGTCCTGCGCAAGCTGCGTTGTAGATGGATTGCTAGGCGAGGTGCAACCTATAAGGACCAATATGGCCGCAAGGCTAAGTAAACTTAGTTTTTTCATGGTAGTACGTTTAATCAATTCGTAAACATACTACACATTAAATGCCAAATTGTTTGACCCAGCATGCTATGCAGCAGCCCATCAGGCTTGAAGTCTAGCCAAGATAAGTGTTAATCATAATGCCATTAGCCATTGAATGGGTTTTGAATAATCTATTTTATTGTTACATTAGCGCAACTATACATAATGAAAGAAACCTGTACCGCATCCTATGCTGATCTGCTTGCTCGAATTGCCGCAAACGATCAAAAAGCCTTCGGTCAACTGTATGACATCTTTTATCCTGAACTCACAAGACATGTGCTCAATAAGATAAAATCGCAGGAGACCGCTGAGGACATCCTGCATGATCTTTTTCTTTCCTTATGGAAAAATCGTGCTAACATCCTAGCCATTGAATCCATACCAGCATACCTATATAGTGCTGTACGCTACCTTATAATAGCCGAGTATAGAAAGAGCAAGCTGCGCGAGCTGCATAGCGGAGATATCCAAGACTTAGACATTATTCAGGAGGAAGTATCCCTAGAGGATCGCTTGTATTACCGTTATATCTTGGACGAGCTACAAAAGGAGATAGAGAATCTCCCCGAGAAGTGCAAGCAAGTTTTTAAGCTGAGCCGAGAGCATTTTATGAGTATTAAAGAAATTGCTGCGGAAATGGATATTTCTGAGTCCACCGTCAAAAAGCATATTCATAAAGCTATCAGTCATTTACGCGTCGTTTCCGGAAAAAGATTCGGATTTATACTTTTTTTTTAAGTTTAGACTAGAACCTTCAAGCCAATTAATACACTTCATATATAGACAAGCCTATAAAGGCTGCTACAACCAATATGAAGGACGCTCAACAATTTCTTGAAACAATGCATCGTTTTCTCTTACGCAAGGAGACCGAAGCGGATAAACGCATGCTCCTGAGCTGGTACGAAAACTTTGGCAGGCAGGCGCAAAGTGCTGAAAATAAGAGTCAGCCAGCTACTGAGCAAGCCGTGCACACAACAGGACAGCAGGTAAAGCAAAGAGTTTTCGAGAGCATTCGACAAGAAGCCACCGCCAATAGCATCCTGCGGAAGTTGCGTACCCGCGTCTATGCAGCGGCATCCATACTCTTACTGCTAGGATTGGGCTACTGGTTTTATGCGCGTCAGCCCGAAGCCGCGCTTAAGCCAAGTCAAGAAATGCTTGCACAAGTACTGCCCCAAGATGCACAGGCAAAGATTACCCTTGAAGATGGAAAGGTAATTGATTTAGAAAAAATGAGCCTAAATAGCAGCATTCGGGATGGAGATATGGAGATAATTAAAGATGCAGATGGACAGATCAGTTATAAGCAGCATCCCAGTGCGCAGCCAGAAAGGGGGCTTAACACGATGCAAACCCCTGCCTCGGCCAATTACAGCTTATGCCTATCCGACGGAACCGTCGTTATGCTTAATGCAGCTACCAAGCTGACTTACCCAAAGACATTTCAAGGGGGAGATCGAGTCGTAGAACTCGAGGGAGAAGCCTACTTTAAGGTCAGCAAGACCAGCGATAAGCAGCGATTTATAGTCAAGACCAAAAGACAACAAACAGAAGTATTGGGGACCAGCTTTAATATAAAAGCACATCCCCTTCAAGCAGAGGAGCGCATCAGCTTAGAAGAAGGCCTAGTTCGGGTGCACAGTACTAAGCTCGTGCAGCCTATGCACTTAAAGCCTGGGCAGCAAGCCCTATTTGAAGGTGCCACGGTGCAGCTAAAGACCGTGGATCTAGATGGAATATTGGCTTGGACCCAAGGGTTTTTTTACCTAGATGGCCAGAATACCGAAGCCGTATTGCAAGAGATAGCCGCATGGTATGATATTGATATAAACTATCAGAAGCCAGCGCAAGCCAAAGCCTATAAGGGAAAGATTCCTAAAAATCTACCTTTAGACAAGCTCATCCAGCTTTTAGAATTTACAGAATTAAAGACAAAACCAATATTAGAAAATCAACGTATAAAATTACTAATCAAATAACCTGAAATGAAAGAAAAATGAAAACCTAAAAGATGAAAACCAAGTAACAAAAAAACCGGAAAGTGGACCAACACTTCCCGGTAGATTGCTGTTGCTTTCAAATTGCATGTAAAGAACAATTATTATTCAACAAACCAAATTTAATGAAAATTCACAGAAACCCAACTGGTTCACCGTGGATAGGGGAAGGTATGTCCAATAAAGACCTACTTGCACAGGATCCTATGGGCACCAGCAACTTCTCCCTATCCAAATTCTGGACTGGATCAATGAAGAAAAGCATTATGAAATTTAATTCTATTGTGCTCCTGGTAGGCGTATGTCTTTCACAGGTCAATGCCCATACCTATGGGCAGCAGATAACCTTAAAGCGAGATAAATCCAATCTGGAAGTAATATTAAAGGAATTTGAGCGCCAAAGCGGTTATGTATTTCTATACGATAAGGCAGAGGTTGATAAAATCAAAAATATCTCCGTAGAGATGAAGAAGATGCCTTTTAAGGAGGCCCTCAACGAATTGCTAAAAGACACTTCACTGGATGTAGACTTCTTTAACAATACCGTAGTTCTAAAAAGACTAAGTCCTAAAACAAGCCCAAGTCCAGCCAAGATTGAGCGGGTAGTAATCGAACAGCAGCAGCCGATCAAAGGACGGGTGCTGGATGAACAGGGGAAGCCCGTATCAGGTGTATCGATACGCCTTAAATCCACAGGTAAATCCGTTTCAACTGCCTCCGATGGAAGCTTTGAATTTGCAGATGGGCAGAAGTCGGCAATCCTAGTTATCTCCTGTGTAGGCTACCTCGCGCAAGAGTATACCACAAGTGGAAAGCCCGCAACCATCGTGTTAAAGCGAGCCAATACCGAGCTGGAAGAAGTAATGGTAAGTACAGGTATAGTCGATCGGAACCTAAATACCTTTACAGGAGCAGCCTCCCGTTTTACAAAAGACGAGTTACAGCGTGTCAGCCATAAGAATATTGTGCAGAGTTTGAAGGTCTTGGAGCCCTCATTAATGATCTTTGACAACCTAAATATGGGTTCAGATCCCAATGCAATGCCCGAGATGACCTTGCGTGGAAACTCCTCCTTTCCCCAGGATGCCTCCTCCAACCTAAAGGGAGATTATGTCAATAATCCCAATCAACCCCTCTTTATCTTGGATGGCTTTGAGGTTAACCTGACGAAGGTGGTGGATCTAGACATGAATCGTATCGAAAGCATAACCATACTAAAAGATGCATCCGCCAAGGCGATCTATGGCGCTAAAGCCGCCAATGGCGTAGTCGTAATAGAAACCAAGAAGAACACCGAAAACAAAGTCTTAATCACCTACAACGGTAGTTTAGACGTAGAAGTGCCAGACCTGAGCAGTTACAACCTGACAAATGCAGCCGAAAAGCTGGAAGCCGAAAAGCTGTATGGCATGTACTCCCAAATATCCGATTATGCGCCCAATTTTCAAACCCAATTAACCTTGGATGAGCAGTATAATCAGCGATTAAAAGCCGTACTATCTGGCGTAAATACGGACTGGATGTCCAAGCCCTTGCGCAATGCCATCGGTCAAAAGCATGGCATGTCCATAGAATTAGGCGATCGGGACCTCAAGCTAATAGCAGACTTCTCGTACAACAATGTAGCAGGCGTAATGAAAGGCTCAAGCCGGGAAGTGATGGCCACCTCAGCCAGCATGTCCTACCGCTTTAAGAACTTCCTATTTCGTAATATTATCAGTTATACAGGCGGCACCAGCAATGACTCCCCTTATGGATCATTTAACGATTACGCCCGTATGAATCCCTATTGGACGCCCTATGATGAATATGGGAACCTAAAGGAAAATGCCGAAACAGGGATAGTACCCTATGTAGGAACCCCCTCACTAGGCAAGCTCTATGCCCCAAATCCATTGTACAACTCCACCCTAAACACCAAGCTCTCCAAGCAATACACGGAGTTTTCGGACAATCTATATGCCGAGTTAATGCTTGTCAATGGCTTGAAGATGTTGCTACGCGGAAGCTTTACCAATACCAAGAACGATGCCGATGAGTTTTACCCTGCAAATCACCTAAAGTTCTCCAGCTTTACCGGAGAAGATTTTTTTAGAAAAGGATCCTACCAGAAGAACGAAGGCACGCAGATGCGTTACTCAGGAGACTTTAACATCAATTACAACAAGCCATTTGGCGAGAAGCATTCCCTATTTGTAAATGCGGGAGCAACCGTAAGCCAGCGCTCCTTTGAGGAGGTCGTTTACAATGCAGAAGGCTTCCCAAATGATCGGATGAATAATATACTTTTTGCAAAGCAGTATAGCAAGTACAACAATAGACCAACCGGAACAGAAGGCACGACAAGAGACTTAGGCTTCTTATCCATTGCCAGTTATTCCTATGACAACAGGCTCTTTGCAGATGCATCATTTCGGACAAGCGCCTCCTCACAATTTGGCGCTAACAAGCGCTGGGGCTCCTTTTGGAGTACAGGAGTAGGCTGGAACCTACACAATGAGCATTGGATAAGTGATTTACAGCTATTTGAGCGTTTAAAGCTCCGGGCATCAGTAGGCTCAACAGGATCTCAAAACTTTAGTTCCTATCAATCCATCGCAACCTACACCTATTTTATGGACAAGGTATACCAAGGCTACCTAGGCTCATACCTAAAAGGCTTAGCAAACCCAGACCTAAAATGGCAACAAAAGATGGACTACAACGTAGGCTTGGACTTTTCCGTATTACGGAAGTTAACCGGAAGGTTTGACTACTACCACTCCATCACCCAAAACACCCTATTAGACTTTACCCTGCCACCATCCACAGGCTTTTCCAGTGTAAAAGAAAATTTAGGGAAGATTAAGAATACAGGGATGGAGCTGATGCTGACCTACAATGTGTTTTCAGATCCTAAGAATAGATCCTACTTCTCCATCACCGGTTCAGCCATCAAGAATAAGAATATTATTGTATCCATCTCCGATGCATTAACCGCTTACAATGATGCGCAGAATGCAATAGCAGGAGACCGCTTTAACAACAAGCCCGTAGTAAAATATTACGATGGCGTATCCATGAATGCAATCTGGGCCGTACGCTCACTAGGCATCGATCCAGCCAATGGGCAAGAAATATACCTTAACAAAAATGATAAACGCACCTATGCCTATTCCCCAGCAGACCAAGTTGTCGTAGGCGATAGAGTACCCAAGGTATCGGGATCATTTGGATTAAACGGCGAGTACAAAGGATTTGGCTTATCAGCCTATTTCCGCTTCTTATTTGGTGGTCAGATGTACAATCAGACTTTAATTGATCGTATAGAAAATGCTGACATGAGCTTTAATGTGGACAAGCGCGTACTACACAATACCTGGCATAAGCCTGGCGATGTAGTCCCATTTAAATCCTTGGGATCGGTATCAGTACAGAATCCTGACGGCTCCTATACCCAAAAATTTGTGCGTACACAGCCAAGTGATCGCTTTGTGATGGATCAAAATGAGCTAGCGCTAGCCTCCTTAAGTTTCTCTTACGACTTCTACCGTTGGAATTACCTCAAGCAGGTAGGCATAGAAAGGCTACGTTGTGCCTTCTATAGCAATGATGTATTCACCGCATCTTCAATCCCTATAGAAAGAGGATTAAACTATCCCTTCTCTAGAAAGTTTTCATTTAGCTTAACAGCAACCTTTTAAAACCTAAAAGATGAAAAATATTACTTACGCAATCTTAGCCGTCTTGCTTTTTAGTTCTTGCGAGAAATGGCTTGCCATCTCGCCCAAGTCGGAGATATCATCGGAAGAACTGTTTAAATCCGAACAAGGATTTAAAGATGCCCTAATAGGATCCTACCTCTTGTTAACCAGCAAAAGCAGCTATGGCTTTGAAGGTACAATCGGCTTCCTAGACGGCTTGGCACAGCAGTATCCAGCAGCAGGCACCAATCATCCCTATTATTATACGGTAGGCTATCAATATGAGCATGCCTCGGTATTAAACAAGAAGGACAATATGTGGGTCGCCAATTATTCAGCAATTGCCAACCTCAATAATATTATTAATACCATTGATGTAGAGGCGCCAAAGCTAAACCCGGCCCATACATCCCTAATAAAAGGGGAGGCCCTTGGCTTACGTGCATTTGTACACCTTGACCTCTATAGACTCTTTGGATATGGCAACCTAGCAGCTGATCCAGAAGGCTTAAACAAGGTCAATCTCCCCTATGTAGACAAGTACAGCAAGAATGTAACAGCCCCAGTCTCTGGATTGGAGTACCTACAGAAGGTAGAAAGAGACCTTTTACAAGCCGAAAGTCTTCTGGCGAAGTACGACTCCGTATCAGTAGCCAAAAACCTAAGCCTAGGCGTAGAGATTCCCAATGGAGATAAATTCTACGACAATAGACGAATGCGCTTTAACTATTATGCCGTAAAAGCCACCCAAGCGCGCCTATACCTATGGATGGGGGATTATGAGAAAGCGAAGCAAGCAGCCGAGCATGTTATCCGAGATGGGCGTAGAAATTTAGTTTCCTTTCACAACGGCAATATCAACGATCCGAATCCCATAAACAAGGATTACACCTTTAGCACTGAACATATTTTCGCTTTAAATGTGCAAAATATGTATGAGTACAACAAGCCCTATATAGATCAGTATGGACCAGATGGCCTGAACGTAAACAACCTCAAGCTAGCCCATAGTGGAACAGTAGCCAACGAACTTTACGAAATCAATAGCAAGGATGGGATGTCTTTGTCCGATTATCGCTATAAAGAGCTCTATAAGAAGGTGTCCCAGACAGAGTACCTCCTTTTAAAGTTTACCTACGTAAGCAACAGTGCCTACTACGATCGCATGCCCATTATAAAGCTTCCGGAGATGTATTATATACTAGCCGAGTGCCACAATGAGTTGGGAGATGTATCGGCCGCAGTCAACCAGTTGAATACCGTACGGGTTTCCCGAGGTATAGCCAGCTCCTACAACCTTAGCCCAAGCCTTTCCAAGGAGCAAGTACAGGCAGAGATACAGCGCGAGTACCGAAAGGAATTTGTAAGTGAAGGACAGCTATTCTACTATTTCAAGCGGCTAGGAAATAAGAATATCCCCAATACCGCAAAGGCTATGGACAATTCAGTATACATCTTGCCCTTGCCACAGCGGGAGCTAGAAATGGGCAATAACGGTTAAATTCAAATTGATCAAAAATGAAAAAACATACAGTACAATTAACGATTCTAGGCATTTGCATGCTGCTCACAGCAGCCTGTAAGAAGTCCGAGATGAAAACCTACAAGGATGATCAACCGGCTTTGTACATGGGCATGTCCAGCTATGCATACTCCTTTGTAGATGATTTAACAGCAGCTACAAAGACAATCTATTTGCCCGTAAAGCTATCCGGGCAGCTACAAGATTATGACCGAAGCTTTAAAATGGAAGTTGTCACAGGAACTGGCACAACAGCAGATGCTGCATTGTACGAAGTCAAAGAAGGTGTTCTTCCCAAGAATGCAGTAGATGGTCGCATAGCCATTGTCCTTAAGCGCAATGCCATGGTTGATACCTCATTGGTAGACCTAACCCTACGCTTATTGCCATCAGCAGACTTAGACACCATGCTAAACACCCAGACCAAAGTGACCTGGACAGCCAAGATTATCAAGCCCGTCAATTGGGATAGATGGTTACGCTATTACCTAGGCACAGGCTTTTCTACAGCATGGTTTAAGTTTATTATACAGCATACAGGTAGAACCTCCTTTCCCTATGATGGCACGCTATCCCGTACAGACCCCGTAACATGGTGGATGACAGCAGGCGAGATCCAAGGCTATGGTCTACAAGTAAAAGAGGCCCTCTTGGAGTACAACCTGATGAACCCTAACAATCCCTTTATCCATGACGATGGTCCAAGCAAAGGATTGCCTGTAGTCTTACCTTAAACTTAAAACAATTATGAAACAGTTTTTTATATTTATAAGCATTGCCAGCGTGCTCTTCTTTTCGGCCTGCCTAAAAGATGCTTCTACAGTAGATCTATATGCCGTACCCCATATTGGCATAGATACCACAGGGGTGCCTGCTCGCTACAGTATTTTTCAGAATGACACCCTGCGCATCAAGCCTAAAATCAGCTTTGAAGGCGCAGATAAATCTCGATTGACCTACAGTTGGGTGCTGCATACGCATGGCGGCTACGAGCGGCTATTGGGCAGTAAGGAAGCCTTGGAAGCCGAGTTAATAGAGGCCCCATCCCCAAACCCTTACAAGCTCATCTTTACCGCAAGGGATTCAACCAACAATGTAAAGGCATTCTTCACCTGGGATATCCTTGTGATCTCTCAATTTGGACAAGGCCTTGTTGTGGCAGATATGCGGGATGACCAAGCCAGCGATGTAAGCCTGATCATGTCCTATAACTTTACCACTTCCATATTGACCGACAGTGCAAGCACCAAGATCTTTCGAGATGCCTATAGTCGGTCCAATGGCGAAAAGATTGCAGGCCGCGTAAATCAACTGAGCTTCTTTAAGTACAGCACCTACAAGGATGTTACATTTCTAACAGACAAGGGTTTTACCCGTATCGATGTAAACTCCTATGTAAAGAAGGATGCAGACAAGGGATTATTCGTAATCGCGCCGGACAAGATCGTACCAGGAGACATCTCTACCGCAATCTTGACCAATCAACATCAGTATATTATAAACGATGGCAAGGGATACGGTCGCTATGGAGACGCCAAGCAATTTGTCTATTCCTTCTTAGCCTCCGACAAGTTGGGCTATCAAGCCGAAAAGATATGTGGACTTCAAAACCCCGTAGCCTTACAAACAGGCGGAGTACTCTATGACAAGCGCAACAATCGCTTTCTATTGCTTCCACGCATGTCGAGTATGGCCAATCCCCTGACCAATTTTTCCGCTACCGACAGCAGCAATCCCTTGGTAAAGTTTGATCCCAATAATATGGGCAATAAGACCTGTTTGCAGCTATTTGAAGGCTATGATGCACGCATAATAGCCATTATGAAGGAGCGTGATCAGGCGAAGTACTATGCCTACCAGATCAAGTTGACACAGCCCCTCACTGGTGCAATGGGCATCGCGATGAATGACCTCAGTCAAAATCCAGATATTGCTAAAGCCAAGTACTTTACAAGCTCAACTGCCGAGCAAGTCCTGTTTTATGCCAGTGAAGACAAGGTATATTCCAGCATACTAGAGTTGGGGAGCGCAGCGACCACAACACTTCGCTATACCGCAAAGCCAGGCGAGAAGATCACCGGTATGGAAGTCTATTTCGGAGCCGGCACCTATGATCCAGGAGCAGGACGGGTATACCTACCGAGCAGCACCGATCCAAATGATTGGAGCAAGCGTATAAGCGTTTCGGCAAAGCAGCGGATGTTAATCCTAA